>JANTFM010000014.1 GCA_024763475.1 Acidobacteriota bacterium
TCCTCCTCGAGCAGCCCGACCATCGCCCAGCCAACCCAGGTCTGCCTGTCTCCCGGCCCTTCCACGGCCTCGAGGCTCACTCCGTGCCCCCGAAACTCTCCCGCGAGCGTCTCGAGCTGCACTGGCGAATGAACCACGATTCGCACAGGCTCCCCGGGCGCGATGACCCGTGCCCGCAACTCTACGCCGAGAGCCACGACCTCTCCCACCTCGGCCGACAAGCACATCTCGCTCCCAGGAAGCACCGAAGACAAGAGCACCAGGAAATACACGAATTCAAACCGTTTAGGCCACATGTCTCATCCTCGCACAGAAAGCTCCACCCAACCCACCCAGGTTGATGCAAGCTCACCGCGGCATCTGGCCGCACGCTGTCCCAGGTTGATTCCGAGCGTCTCCCAAACCACCCAGGTTGATGCAAGTCCGACGCGAAAACCCGATCCGCACCGTGTTCCAGGTTGTTCGATCTTAGCCAGCCATGATGCGAAGACGTCGTCGCAGGACGCTGAGGAAGTGGTTCCGGGCCTGGCGTTCGAGCCAGGGGAGGTGGCCGCAGTGCTCGAACTCGAGGTACTCGATCTGGGGCAAGCAGGCTCTCAGGGTCTCGAAGGTCGAGGGGCCGGGGTGGGGGTCGTCGGCGCCATGCAGCATCAGCACCGGCGCCTCGATGACGCGAAACGCCGCAGGCTCGATGCCTTCGGACTGGAGGCGCAGGACGTCGTTCCATGTCTCGAGGTAAGCACGGTAATCGCAGCGCTCACCAAAGGAAGCTCCGGGGATCGGATCATAAGCCTGGGCCTTGGAGGCCATCTCGCCGAGTTGGGTGAAGAAGAGGTCCTGTTCATCGCAATCGCTGGCTTCGTTCAGGCTGGAGCGCAGGCGTTCGAAGTGCTCCACATCGGCGTCCGTCAGTCGAGCTTCCATGGATCGAAGGTAGCTCTCCCGGGACTGCGGATCATAGCTGCCGCAGCCGATCAGCACGAGACCTGTCACCTGGCGCGGATGAGCCGCCGCGAAGGAAAGCCCGAGCATCGCGCCCCATGAGGACCCGACATAGAGCGCCTGCTCCAGCGCGACTTCGGCCAGGTCGGCGACGTGCTGGGCCACCGTCAGGGGACGCGCGCCGCTTCGACGTTGAAGCGGCTCGAGAACCTGGAAGCTCTGCCCGAGCTCGCGGGCGAGGGGCGCGAGATGGCCAGGCGCTCCGGGCCCGCCGTGCAGGAGAACAACCGGAGGCGACCCACCGCCATAGGAGCGCACCGTGATCATCCGTGCAGCATACCCGAACTTCGTTCGCGCAAGACGCGGCCCGAGGGACCCGGTGAGCGGGCATCACGCAGCTCAGATGGGAGGGCATGAGTTCTGTGGGTCGACACCGACCTGCCAGTCTGGCGGGTTTCCGGACAGGGCGGCTGGAGCAGGCGCGGGCCCACGAGCGCCAAATGGACAGTCGCAAAGAGATCTGAACGGAAACGATGCGGGCATAGCTCTTGCTTCACTGAAGGCGATACGTCTCTCGGAAAGGAAGTGGCATGTTCGCCTGTCAGGATTCACGCAGTACCCGCACCGCGTGCCCCGCCACACCCCTGCACGCGACGCTGCTGCTGCTCCTGGCCATCGCGGCCTGCGGGAGCCCGCTCGCGCTGGCTGGCGACAAGACAGCGTCCACCGACCTCTACGACGAGGCCACGGAGCAACCACTGGACCAGGACTTCCGCGCGATCGTCCGCATCAAGAAGGGCGCGGATGCCGCCGCCGTGGCGAACTCGATCGGGGGCGTGCTGGTCGATGACTTCAGCACATCTTTCGACACGGCCATCATCGACGTCCCTCGGGCGAACCTCATCGACAAGCTCCACTCCCTCACCGCTCGAGGGGACGTCGATTTCGTGACCCCCAACCGTACGGTCCGGGGATCGGTCAAGACGAGCTCTGTCCCCAGTGTCCTTCCCGGGGGGCATGTTCGCTCGACCACGGGTGTCGAAGACCTGGTCGAGGTGACCGATCTGACAGGACAAGGCGTCGGCATCGCGATCGTCGACTCAGGCGTCGCGCTGCACGGCGATTTCAGCACCGGGCCCGGCTCTGGTCACACCCGGGCGTTCATCCATACGAACCTGACCTACGACGCTGTGAGCGAGTACGACCCTTACGGTCATGGCACCCATGTCGCAGGCATCGCCGCAGGCTCCGGAGCTCTCTCCGAGGGTATGCCCGGCGGACCCTACCCGGGCATCGCCGTAGGTGCCGCCGTCATCGACTACCGCGTGCTCGAATCCGATGGCACGGGCACGATACAGACCTTGGTTCGGGCCCTCGAGCAGATCAAGAGGAACGCGGCCTTTCAGGGCATCCACGTCGTCAATCTCTCGGTTGGCATGGCCCCCCTCGACAGCCAGGAGAACGACCCGCTCTGCCACGCGATCCGTGCGCTCATCGAAGACGGGATCACGGTCGTCGTCGCGGCCGGGAACCTTGGCAAGGATGAGTCCGGCAACAAGATCTACGGTGGGATCCTCTCCCCAGGGACTTGCCCGGAAGCGATCACGGTCGGCGCAGCCAACTCGTTCCAGACCAACCCACGCTCGGATGACGGCGTGACGACCTACTCCTCTCGTGGCCCGACCCGTGCCTTCCAGGACATCGACTTCGATGGCGACGGGACGATCAGCGAAGGCGAGCGCCGCTACGACAACCTGATCAAGCCAGATCTCATCGCCCCGGGGAACGCGATCGTGGCACCCCTCTCCTACGGCTCGACCCTGGCGACGGAACACCCCGAGTTCATCGTGGGAGACGACTATTTCGAACTCTCGGGAACCTCGATGGCAGCCCCGGTGGTCAGCGGGATCGTCGCGCTACTCCACGAGGCCCGCCCTGACGCAACCCCTGAGATGCTCAAGGCCATCCTGATGTACACGGCTCAGCCCATCCCCGGCATCGGCCCTCTGGAGCAGGGCGCCGGCCTGGTCAACGCGCTGGCAGCCTACGATCTGCTGATGGCAACGAGCACGGTCCCTGCAGGAGGATTCCTCGCCGGAGAGGTCGTCGCGCACGGCTTCGACCTGCTCAGTCCCTCGCGAACGACGACCATCGCGAACGAGATCATTCCCTGGGGCCGCGGCGTCGTCTACGCGGACGGCTTCTACCTCTCCGACCAGTTCTACAAGGCCACGGGCATTCGCTGGGGCGACGGCACGATCGGGGGCGAAGGCATCCTCTGGAGCGACGGCATCCTCTACGCTGATGCCGTCAACTTCGACAGCAGCGCCATGGCTGCCGAGGGCATCCTCTGGAGCGACGGCGTGCTCTGGGCCGACAGCCTGTTTGCCCCCTCAGACCTCGCTCGCATGGCGAACCTGCTCGGAAGCGACGGCGTGCTCTGGGCCGACGGAATCCTCTGGGCCGACGGTCAACTGGCTCCGGATGGCCTGTTGGTACCCGATGGCATCCTCTGGGCCGACGGCATCCTGATGGGAGACGCTACGGGAGATAGCAAGAGTCGCGTCGGCGGAGACGGTGTTCTCTGGGCCGATGGCATCTTGATGGGAGATGGCATTCTCTGGGCCGATGGCATCCTCTGGGCCGACTCCACCCCGGCTGCCGACAGCGATCAGTACCCCCCGGAGGAAGTCACCGGTATCACGCTCAGCAAAGGGGCCGGAGGGCTCTTCGATGTCGCGTGGGATGAGCAGACCCTGGCCCTCTCTTACGCACTCTACTGGGGAGACATTTCCTATCTTCGCCAAGCAGGACATGTCGACCTGCGCACCGATCCCGGGCTCTTCGCCGTCTGTGAAGCGAGTGCCTCAGATGCCGGTGCGGAACGCCTGGCGACCCAGGTCGACCTGACCGGTGCACCGGACTCGGCCTACCTGCTCATGGCTGCGCGCTCCGATGCGGGCACGGGAACCCTCGGCCAGGGCAGCAACGGCCTGCTCCGGGATGTCGACCCGGCGACCTGCCCCTGACGCCCTCCCGTGAGCTGGCGCCAGGACCGTCGAGCTCACCCACGACTCGGTGAACCAGCCCTGACGCGGCCACGCGGTTGGACGCGCTGAGGACCGCCCGGGAGTGGATGGGTTCGGCCGCGAGAGCGCCGGCACCAGGCCTCAGTTTTTTGGAGGCGACTTCTTCCGAGATATACTCCCGCCCTGTCTGAGCAGGAGCCAGCACGCATCCCACCCCGTTCCACGATGCGGCCGTCCTGCCGAGCATTCCTTGACGAGGGCCTTCCCGTGACCACCCACCAGTCCTTCAATCCATTCCATATGGCTCAGACCCAGTTCGACGGTGTCGCAGAGCTCATCGACCTCGACGACAGCACCAAGCAGCTCCTGCGGGAACCGCTGCGGGAGTACTCCTTTGCCATTCCCGTGCGTATGGACTCGGGCTCCACCCAGGTCTTTCGGGGCTTCCGAGTCCAGCACAGTGACGCCCGGGGGCCCTGCAAGGGCGGCATCCGCTTCCACCCGCAAGAGAGCTTGGACACGGTTCGCGCCCTCGCGATGTGGATGAGCTGGAAGACCGCTGTCGTCGATATTCCACTGGGCGGCGGCAAGGGCGGCGTGATCTGCGACCCGCACAACCTCTCGTCGCGGGAGCAGGAGCAGCTCTGCCGCGGCTGGGTGCGCCAGATCGCCAAGAACGTGGGCCCGACAATCGACGTGCCCGCTCCGGACGTAATGACCTCGGCACAGCACATGCTCTGGATGCTCGACGAGTTCGAGGTGATTCACGGCGCGAAGTACCCGGGCTTCATCACGGGCAAGCCGGTCGGGATGGGCGGATCGCTGGGCCGCAAGGAAGCGACCGGCTACGGGGTGATCTTCACCGTGAGAGAAGCACTTCGTCAACTCGATCTCCGCGCGGAAGATACGACCGCGAGTGTGCAAGGTTTCGGGAATGTCGCCCAGCACGCGATCCGCCTCTTCACACAGCTCGGCGGCACGGTCGTCTGCGTCTCTTCCTGGGACCAGCAAGACCAGACCTCCTACGCCTTCGTCAAGACGGACGGCATCGACCTCGACCAACTCGTAGCGATCACGAATTCCTTCGGCGGCATCGACAAGTCCAAGGCAGCCGACCTGGGCTACAAGGTGCTCTCCGGGGACCTGTGGCTGGAACAAGAGGTCGACATCCTCCTTCCCTGCGCCCTTGAGAACCAGCTCAATGCCACGAACGTCGACAGGATTGCTTCCCGCGTGAAGCTCATCGCAGAGGGAGCCAATGGCCCGACCACACCGGAGGCGGACCAGGCGATCAAGTCCCGAAACATCTTCCTGATTCCCGACTTCGTGGCCAATGCGGGTGGGGTGACCTGCAGCTATTTCGAGCAGGTCCAGTCCAACATGAACTATTTCTGGGAGAAGGACGAAGTGCTCGACAAGCTCGATGCCGCCATGACGTCCGCCTTCCTCTCGGTCAGCGATCTCGCCCGCAAGCAAGAGATCTACACGCGTGACGCCGCCTACGTCATTGCGATCGACCGCGTCGCCCGGGCGGCTCAAGATCGCGGTTGGTGCTGATCACAAGACTCTCCGTGTGCGCCAGAGGACTCACACGGTCACAAACCCTGTTACGATTCGGCCATGCTTTCGGGGACATTCCTTCGAGGAATCGGGAGGAAATCGCGGTGTCGTCACTCACTACCCTCCGGGCGCTTCCAACGCTGGCGGTTGTTCTTTTCTTGGTCGGTCTGCTAACTGCCCCCGAGATCTACGCCCGTAGACCGGTGAGACTTTCCGTCCACCGGGCAGGCATCGATCTGCCCGGCCCACCGGCCCAGCTCCTGCCAGCGGATCTCGACGGAGACGGCCGGGTCGACCTCGTTGCCGTCGTCGCCTACACCGAGTGGGACCAGGTCGTCTTCGACCGAATCGAGAACGCGGTAATGATCGCCGAGGTCGTCCCCGCCTTGTTCAACCGGCGGGAGATACACGTCTTTCTCGCTGGAGAGGATGGCTCCTACAACCCCGCGGGAAGCACTCTGGATATCTCGGGGGGAGTGTTCGCCGTGGCCTCCGGGCCGAGTTCCACCCCAGTCCTCGCGCTCACCGATGCCGGCGTCGCCGCCCTCCGTCTCGGCGTGGACCCGGAGACGGGCGACACCCGTCTGCTGCTCGAGACCCTGATCGAAGAACCCCCGGCCTTCGCTGGCGCGGAGACCTTTCTTCCCAGCCTCGAGTTCACGGCCGATCTCACGGGAAACGGAAAGCCCGATCTCTGGATCCCGACCCGCGACGGCCTGTCGATCCACCTGGGCGAGGACGATCACCTGTCTCCCGAGTCCTCGGCCCTCGTGATGCTTCCGCGGGTGCAGGCGGGAAGTGAGCGCTTCATGCGCCTGGATCTCCCCCTGCCACGCGTCGCGGACTTCAATGGCGATGCCCACCCGGATCTCCTGCTTCACGCGGACGAGAACCCCGGCACACCAGCACACGAAGGCGGCGACTACCTGGTCGCAGGCCATGGCGACGGCAGCTTCGATCCTCCGCGCAAGATCGATCTCTCCGCGCTTCTGCCGGACCCGGACGCCATCCCTGCCGCAGAGGCAAACGAGAGCGAGAACACCGGCAGCGACGCGCCCGGCAACACAGAGAGCGCCAACAACAGCACGACCGACAGTCCAGATAACGCCGACAGCAGCACGGCCGACAGTACAGAAAGCGACGGCTACGCCAAACCCTACGTCGCCTTCCTCGGCGACCTGGACGGCGATGGGCGCATGGAAGCTGTCACCAAAGAGATGAAGCTGATGGACAAAGGCATGATCAAAGGCTTTCGCTCCGCCAAGAAAGCTCCGGCCCGCCTCGCGTTCCATCACCTCGATGCCTCGCTTCACGCCGAAGCCGAGCCCTATGCGACGCTCGAGACGATCGGCTACGAGATCGGCGGCGGCTGGCCTGATGTCAGCGCCAATGCTTTCTCCGACCTGGACCACGACGGGCGTGCCGATCTCGTCACGATCACGCTGGACTTCAGCCTTCTCGGCGCCATGAAAGCCGCCGCGACGAAGCGGCTGAGCATCGGCCTCGACTTTCACGTGTGGCGGCAGCAGGAGAATGGGAGCTTTCTCCCGGTGCGAGGCCTGGACCTCTCGGAGAAGCTCAAGCTGAACCTCTCACACCTCAAGTTCGGGCGCATGGCCCAGTTCGCGGGAGATTTTGACGGCGACGGCCGCATCGACTTCGTCCACTTCGGCAGAGGCAGCACAATCACCATCCATCGCGGACAGGAGGGGGCCAAGTACTCGAAGAAACCCGATCTCGCGATCAAGCTCGAGCGAGAACCCGACGCCATCGAACTCGTGCACGTCCTCGATCTCGATCGCAACGGCAGAGCAGATCTGGCGATCACCATGCCCAAGAAGGCGGAGGACCCTGAGGCGACCGCGCCGGTCCACATCGAGATCTACCTGGTGGAGGGAGAGTGATGTCCACCTATCTGACGCGATGCGCCGTGGCTTGCGCCGCCATCTTCTCTCTCGCCCTGCCTTACTCTCCTGCCTCCCAACCCCAGGTCCGCGACCTGGAGCTCCCCGGTTGGTTGATCAGCCTCGCCTTTCCCCGGCGCGCCGACGGCGGACGCGAGATGCTGCTGCTGGTCGCTTCACCGGGAGAAGACCACGAGGTCGGCGCGGAAGCCCGAATGGTCGCCGGCTGGAACGCGCCGATTCCCTCCCGCGAAGTCTTCCTCTCCGTCGGAAGTCGCGGAGCACAGATGTGGTCGAACGCCTCCACGGCGCGGAGCAACGAAGAACTCGGCTGGCAGCCCAGCACGCCTCCGGAGTTGCTCCACTGGGATTCCCGGTCCGGACAAGCCCCACAGCGGCTCCATGCCGCCCTTCCGGCTACGACCATGGCCATCCTCAGCGCTGCCTCCCATGGCAACGAGGCGGAAGGCCTCTGGTTACTCGAGGCAGGACGCCTGCGCCACGCTCCGGCGAGCTGGTGGCTCACGGACAACAGCGGAACACCACCAGGGGAAACTATCGAGCAGCGCGAGATTGACCCCAGCGGGTTCCTTCCCCGTCGCCCGCGCATCCCGCTCTACGATGATGGCGACACCCTCTGGATCACGGGACTGGGGGCCCTGCACCACCTGGTACGCGACCGGGCAACAGGGCGCTGGGATCGTAGCGAGGGCCTCGAGACACGACTCACCCTCGGCAAGACGGGGCACTCGCTGAATCTCTCCTCCCGCAATCCCATGCCCTTCGATCCCCATCTCGCGGCCCCTCCGCTGGTCATGGAGTGGCCGGATGCACTTGGGAAGGAACGCCTGCGCGTGACCCTTCATCGACTCGGGGAGGCAGGCATTCCCGAGAGCAGCGATCTCTGGCTGCGCTTCTCCGGCCCTGAGACCCTGCTTGGAAGCTACCCCTTTCTTGTCGATGGCGAGCCCGCGCTCGCCGTATGGGCCAGCCTCGCGGACAAGCTGCGCCTGCGCTACCGGCCCCGCCTGCACGTGTTCCCGGCCACCGGGGATCGCACGCGCGCGGGTCACCTGCCCACCATGAGCACGGACGACGTGGGCGAAGCCCGCTGGCGCCTTCCCCGCCCACGGCCCGTCGACGTGAACGGCGACGGCAAGCAGGACCTCTTGCTGCTCTACGTGGACGGCAAGAACTACCGCGTGGACGCCTTCCTGCAGCAGGACGACCTGCGCTTCAAGCCCTCCGCCAAGGTGACCAAGATCGATCTCGGCGATGTTCCCAAGAGTGCAAGCGGGTATCTCGAGGAGGACCTGACCGGAGACGGCATCATCGACCTGGTCATCGTCACCCAAGACGAACTGTTGCTCGTCCCGGGGAGGCCCGCTTCACGCAAGGGCAGCCGCCTCTTCGAGAAGCAACCTGCGGTGCGCATCGCCTTGGGCAGCAACGACGCGGAGATCACCCTCGGCACGCGGCAAGTCGACCTCGACGGCGATGGGCGAAGCGAATTCGTCTTGACTCGCTGGAACCCTGAGACGGAATCGATGCACCTGCGAATCATCGCTCCCACGGCAGCTGCGGGAGATGGGAAAACACCGATCCTCCCATAAACCCACGATGCAGTTCTTCCTCGCCGGGGCCACGACCAGAGGGGGTTGCTGCCCGAGGGAACAGCCTCACCACACCTCTCGCATGCGAAAACGCCTGCGGCCGCAGCCAACCCAGGCCTTGGGCCATAGCATACGCTGCCCCTACTCTGGACGGGTTGCGGTGGCCAATAGATCGATAAAGTGGCTGCGGAATCGTTGCAGCCGCTCAGTCTCTTCGGCGCTCCGCCCCTCCTGTCTGGCCATCGATTCGATGGGGAGTTCCTTGAGCAGCCATGCCAGGGTCAGGGGTGAGAACCCGCCGTCTTTGCGTGGCGCGTCAGCAAGAGCCTGTTGCAGATTTCCCCCGGAGTCGAGCAGCGCCCGGACGTCATCGAGATCTCGCAGTTCTGCCCGTTCGATCAAGGTGCAGAGCTTGTTAACAAGGATATCGTGGGCGGAGTCAATCGCGAATGCGATCCCCTCGAGACAGGCCTCCGCAGGAGGGTCGATGGCAGGGACAGCGTCAGCTACGAGATCAACAACCAAGGACTCTTCCCCCGAACAGACGCGCAATCTCTGGAAGGTCCGGCTCGAATGCAGCTTCTCTACCTCCAGGCCGGATTCCTCAATCGCCTCGATGACCGCTGGCGTCAGCCCCTTGAGATCGGATCGATTGCGCCAGAAGAGGTCGAGATCCCGGGTCGAGCGGTGCCTGGTATGCACTCCCGCCAGTGCAGCGCCTCCAGTCAGGCACCATGAGGGTTCGATACCGGCCAGCAGAGCGAGCACTCGCATTTGCAGCGGAGTCAGTTGGGATCTACTCATCAGGCAAGACGTCCCACTGCTTCATCCACCAGGTCCAGAATCGGCATGTCTTGCCGAGGTGCCTTGCTATGCGGGGCCAGATGGGGCCGATCTCAGTGAGCTTGACGAAAGTGAAGACATCGTCCGGCCGGGCTTGGCGCATCAGCTTGGCGACCAGGTAAGCGCGGGCGTCAGGATCAGGATCCTGCAGCCGATCTTCGAACTGCTCGAGTGTCATATCGACATCCCAGAGGAAGTAGGGGCGTCCCTCAGTATCGACAAGTCGCTCGCGTGGCGTGCGATTCAGGATAGACATGATGTTCCATGATATCCCGGGGAGGGTCCTGGCTCCAGAGGCCGCTCGTGTTGCGGCCGGTATCGCCACGTGCCGGTCTCGTCTCGAGGTGGATGGGTCCAGGATCCCAAGCAACCTGCGGCGCGCGACCCGCTTGAGCAGAGCGAAGCAGATGACAGATAGCTCTATACACAAATCAGTCAATGCCCGTATCTTGTAGGCCATGCAGAGTGTTCCGTTGTCCGTCGGCCAGCACTTGGGCCGATTCATACTCGTCCGATTGGCGGCTGTCGGCGGCACGGGAGAGGTCTACGAAGCACAAGACGAACACGGTCGAAAGGTCGCGCTCAAGCTGCTACTCCCTTGCCTCGAGGACGATGATGAGAGCCGGCACCGCTTTCGTGAGGAGCTCGCGCTTTGGAGCCGTCTCTCGCATCCGGGCATTGTCCGGCTGATCGAGTCCGGCGAACACGAGGGACGGCCTTTTCTCGTCTCGGAATGGGTCGATGGCCGCACCCTCGCAGAAGTCCTGGCGTGTGGCAACAGAGACTCGGGACCGCAGGATTCTCGTGGGCGCTACGAAGCTCCCGCCAAGGCCCTCGCTTGGATTGGCGAGATCGCGGAGGCGCTCGCTGCGGCTCACGGGCTGGGGATCGTCCATCGGGACCTCAAGCCATCCAACATCATGATTGACTCGCAGGGACGAGCACGGCTGATCGATTTCGGGCTGGCGAAGCCTACCCTCCCCGAACTCGGTGGCGAACGCTCTTTCGAGACGATGCATGGCCGGGTGCTCGGCACACCAGCCTACATGTCTCCCGAACAGGCTCGGGGGGACGCGATGACCCTGGCCAGCGACGTCTTCTCTTTCGGCGCGCTCGCCCACGAGCTTCTCTCTGGTCAGCCTGTCTTCGAACGCGAGTCGCTCGCCGAGACCTTGCGCGCCGTTCTCACCTTCTCTCCCAAGAGGCTTCGGCAGATCTCACCACCACGCGGCAGGGAACTCTCACGTTTGATCGCCTCTTGCCTCGAGAAGGATCCGGCACAGCGGCCACCCGATGCGCGCCACCTCGTCGTGAGGCTGCACGAGCTGTCTAGAGCACCGGGCAGACGACTTCACAGGACCGCTCTGACACTATCGCTACTCGTGCTGATGCTGCTGATCGCGGGCGCAGCTTCTGCGCTGAGCAGGCGCAGCAAACGGACAGACGCCACTCCGGCACACACGACTGTTGGACTCAAGGAGTTGGACATCGACGGCAGCCTGCCCGTGATCACCCGGGACGGCCAGGGGGTCGTCTTCCGCTCGGACGATACGCGAGAGATCTGGTTTGCTCCGATCGGTGATGGCAATCCGCAGCTGATCCACGCAGGATCCGGCGTCATCTTCGACCTGGCCCTGTCTGCCGACAACAGCCAGGTGTTCTTCGTCTCTGCGGGAGAGAAGGATCGGCAATGGATCTCGGTCGTCCCCCTGCACGGCGGCGCAGCAAGGAGGATCGTCGAAGGGAGTGCGGTTGCCATCACTCCCGACGGCAAGACACTGGTGTATGCCTCCGTTCCAGGCCCGGGCATCTTGCTCCTCGGGAGCTGCGCCTTCGATGGCGCGGGGCAGCACACCGTGAGGCGGATTTGCGAAGCCTCGACGTTGAGAGACCTTGCTATAACCCGGGACGGGACAGAAGCCATCCTCGCGCTTTCAGACGGGCTACGTAGTTCGGAACTGGTGGCGATCGATCTCAGCGACGGATCACTTCGGCAGGTAGCCGAAGTGTACGGTGCCGCGCGTCCCGGCATCGCCCTGACACCCGAGGGAAAGGACGTATTGTGGTCCCTGGCGATCGACGGGGCCATCGGCAACGTCATCGGAAGGACGCCTCTTGATCAAGGCGGTTTCGAACCGCTCTATCCCGGCTCAGGAAACCTGACTTGTCTTTCCTTGAGCGCAGACGGTCGCAAACTGGTCTTTGCTGCGGAGGACCGTCATCTCGAGATCGTGGAAGCGCGGGTCGACCCCCAGGGCAAGGAGCCCGCGTCATCCTTCCGGGTCCTCGCCAGACTGGTGGGCACACAGCCGCGGGTTTCTCCTCGAGGAGATCGAATCGCCTTTCAATCCGAGCGTTCCGATATCTGGCTCTTCGATCGCACGAGCGGGGATCTGGCACCTTTGCTTGCAACGGGCGAGTCAACCTTCAACCCTGCTTGGTCCGCAGACGGCGAATTGATCGCCTACGCCAGCGTTCGCGACGACCAGTCGGATCTCTGGCTCGCTGGAGCAGCAGGCGACGATCCGCGCCAGATCACCGATGACGACGCGAACGACTTCCAGCCGGTCTGGCACCCGAACGGCACGCAGATCCTCTTCATCTCCGATCGCGATGGCGCCGAGGACCTCTACTCGGTGGAACTCGCGAGCGGCACGATTCGCCGGATTGGATTCGACGGCGCGATCAATCCCGCGATCTCTCCCGACGGCTCGCTGTTGGCCTATGTCGTGCCCTGCCGGGGCGCGCGGGTCGAGCTACGCCTTCAGCGACTCGGGACCGGCCTGTCCCTTGGCGAGATCGTCTGGGCACTCCCGCTAGAACGCAACCGCTGGGCGGGAGCCAAGCCGCGCTTCTCCCCCGACGGGAGACTCGTCGCATTCGACCAGGCGCGGGAGACTCGGGGAGCCGACATCTACGCCTATCCGACGCACCCACCCTTTCCCGCAACGCCTCAACGCCTGACCCATTTTTCACAAGACGTCTCCACGATCGCATGGTTCGACTGGTCACCTGAGGGCATACTTGTCATCTCGGCAGCACGCGGGGAGAATCGCTTCGTGCTGCTCAAGGGAATGGATGTGCTCCTGGGACGATGACCCGTGGGAAGGAAACAAGCTATGCGCTCCCTGGCAACAACTCTCGTGTGCGTCCTGGCCGTCCTCACAGCCCCGATCCCGGCCAGGGGGGCCTCGACTCACCACTCCAGCCGCATCAAAGAAGCTCTCACCATCGATGGCGACACCCACGATTGGAAGGGTATTCCCTTCAAGGTCTTCAGGAAGAAGCGCATCGCCCTGGCTATCGCAAACGACGAGCAATACCTCTTTGTCTCGGTTCGTTTCAAGGACCCTCTGTGGCTGCGCTCCTTCGCCCGCCACGGCGTAACGCTCTGGCCCAGTGCCAAGGGACAGAAAAGGCGTGAACACGGCCTGCGATACTATTTCCAGCTTCCGGCTGAGGTGAAGGCAGCGCTTCGGGCCAAGGGGCACGCCCTCCGCCAGGAGCAACCTATCCCGGAGGTCGGCGGCGGAGACATGCCCATCGAGGAACGAATCGAGCTCGTCGGCGAACCCGAGACCCCAGGCACGATTTTGCCGATTGACGGCGGCGCTGGTCCCTCCGGCAGCATGCATTTCGAGCAGGGCCTCTATACATGCGAGTTCCGAGTGCCTCTCGCCGCCGCTCCGGATACGGCCTTTTCTATCCCTGCTTCCACCGAAGATTCGATTCGGCTGATCATCTCCTTCGGGGGCGAAAAACTCAAAGCGAAGGAGCCGGATGCCGAGGAACGCAGGCGCAAGCAGCGCATGGAGAATGGCCGGAGCAGCATGTACAGCCGCAGTCCGTTGGACAGCAGGCGCAGCCGAATGGAGAGTCGCGGAGACAGCACTCGAGTGAACACCGCGCACCCGAAACCGTTGAATCCGGCTCTCGGAGAGGAGATCTGGATCAAGATTCAGCTCGCCGACTGACCGATCCAACCACGACATCGAGGACTGGCGAGGGACACGTATCGGCTTGTTCATGATCCCTCGTAACAAGGAGGTGCGGGTGCGGTCGGGTCCGCAGCCGAAGGGCTCATGAGTTGTCCGGACAAACGCTGTGTCTCCGGGCCTTCGGCCAGAGGATCGATCGCGTCGTTCATGAGTTGTCCGGACGAACGCTGTGTCTCCAGGGCTCCGGCCAGCGGATCGATCGCATCGCTCATGAGTCGTCCGGACTAACGCTGTGTCTCCAGGGCTCCGGCCAGGCGCTCGATCGCATCGCTCGTGAGTCGTTCGATATCCGCCGTCTCTGCCGGACCACACCAGGACCACCCCCAGCGCTCCTCGCCAGAAGGCCAGCGACGCAGCGTGACGCGCGCCTCGAGACGCAGAGAGTGAACGCTGCGCACGTCGTACTCCACCAGCCAGCCCGTTCCTGAGTGATGAGGTGGCAGCGTCTCCACAGGCCGCGCGTCGAGTACCGAAGCGAGCTTTTCGGTTGCCTGGCGATCGAACGCGGCAGCGGCGGCGAGCGAAGCAGCCTCCTGATCCTCGGCGATGGCCGGCGGAATCCAGACGGTGCCGAACGCCTCTCCACGGCTCCACGGGGACCAGTTCACGGCGGCGATGACAACGGCTGCAACAAGAACAAGCGCAGCAAGCACGATACTGCGGCCGCTCATCAACGGGAAGCGGGAAGCAGGCCTCCCCGGGTCCGGGGAACGTGCAGCAGGCTCGGCCGTCCCGTTCCAAGGCAACGGTTCGAGACGTTCTGTGGGCCTGTGGAAGAGTGGGGCCACGAAGCGATAACCGCCCTTGATGCGGGTCTCGATGTAACGCGGCGTCTTCGGATCGTCACGCAAGGCATGGCGCAGTTCCGAGATGCACTGGGCAACCGAGCTGTCGGCAACGTGAACACCGCTCCAGACCGTCTCGAGGATCTCCTCCTTCGAGACGAAGCGGTGACGATTCTCGATCAGCAGCAGGAGCAGTTCGCGCGCCCGCGCCCGCACCTCCACAGCCCCGGCAGGCCCTTCGAGTTCGAGCCTCCGAGTATCGAACCTGATATCTCCAAAAAACAACTCAGCCATTGTACCGCCGTAGGTGGACACGCCATCATACGCGAAGAGTCCACCCTCGGGGCTCATAGTTGCCCCCGGATCGGGTTTTCACTACGGCTCCGTCAGACACCTTCGTCGAGACTCGCCTGCTACGCCTGCAGGAGACGTTCTCAGCATCGTGGCAAATAGGGAAGCGCCTGTTGGATGCGGGTGCTGCCGACCGTGGAGTCTACGGTGCGTCTCCTTGGTCTTCCCCAGGGTCCTCCGCGCCTTGGGGTCGCGGTGTGGCCGTGAAATCGATGGTTTCGGCATGCGAGTCCATCACCGAGACCCGTCTCGATGGCGGGTCGAAGAGATAGCGTTCGTGGAGCGGCACGACATCATAGAGGCCTGGGGTCAACTGACTCAGTTCCCAGATCCCGTCGATACGGGTCGTTGCCCGCACGACATGCTCACCACGAGCAACCACCAGAACATGCTCTCCTGCGGCGAGCCCGTGGATCCTGCCGCTGATCGTGCGCCGGGCCACGCTTCGCAGCGCGAGACCTCTCAGCAGCTGTGTTTCGGCACCGCCCTGCACCGGTTTGTCAAGGAGGGGGGAGACCTCGTCGGGCGACGGGTTGGAACACCCCGCCAGCCCGAGCAAGAGCAGCGGAATCAAGCTTCGAAGCAGCACCGGCGGGCCTCCTTTCCCACAGCCCTCGAACACGCTGCGGTTCGCACTGTCACACAGAAAGATCTTACGGACCCGCGTTTCATGCAAGGCATATCCTATTGATTTGTCAACACTTTAGTTGGATTTGATAGCTATTTGATCTGCATCCCGACTCTATCCCAAACCCGGAAGCCCCCTGGAAGTTGACCAAGGAATGGTTCGTACTGGTTCGGGGACAATGGCGACGGCACGGTGCTCTCGTTCTCCCGCGCAACTCCCCGCCTGACCCTTCGTGTCGTCAGCGCCAAGACGCGTTGCGCAGGGCGTAGATCAGGGCGGCGACGCCCCCCGCCACGATCACGGCGCGGACAACGCGGAAGAAGCAGATCAGCCACGCGATGCCGATTCCGAGGGCTGGCCACTGAACCCACCAGTGGAGAGGACTGGTCATCAGGTTGATCACGACGAGCACGACCAGGATCATCGGACCCACGAAAAGGAACTTCAGCGAGCGCAGTATCTTCACGATCGACAACCTCCTTGACCCTGCACGATTCACGAGCCCTTCGTCGAAGACACCGTAGGCACGCTGGCCGGGCACTTCGTGCCCTCTTGCCCACAGACGGGGATTCACT
Source organism: Acidobacteriota bacterium (assembly GCA_024763475.1). GTDB lineage: Bacteria > Acidobacteriota > Polarisedimenticolia > J045 > J045 > JANTFM01. The sequence goes on from JANTFM010000014.1 coordinate 16,229, forward strand.
CCCTGCGGAGTGGCCTCCGGCCACGCCTTAGCCGCGAATTCCTGTCTGTGGACAATCCAGCATTCATCTACGGCGTTGCGACTCGAAGACTCATGAGTACGGCGGGTTGACAATAGATGGTACGTCGAGGGCTTGCTTCCGGTTGCATGGGCTCGCATCCACTCATCGCTCGCCGAGCAGGTCGAGCGCCGCGGCCGTCAGGGTGCGCACACCGCAGCGGATCGTCGGCTCCGGAAGCGGATAGAAGTGATCGGAATGCAGAGACGCCGGAACGACCGTTCCGGGCGCCTGGGTCCCCAGCCAGTAGATCAGGGCCGGGATCGCATGGTCTACGAGAGCTCAGGATGGGCATGAAGCCACTTGTAGGTCTGCAGCAATTCCTCCAACTCGTCGGCGACACTACAGGAAACGATGAGAAACGAGGCGACGAGCACGAGGAGCCCGCGCGTGATAGGACGAGGAAAATTCATCATGAGTCACTCCACATCCGGCTTACACCGGGCTGCCAGATCCTCCGCATGGACCCCACTCCAGTCCCCAAAAGTTGCGGGATCTCCCTCCGCGATGTCCTCTGGGATCGACTGGACGAGACACTGCCATCCCGAGTCATCCAGCGACTCGATCAGGCGGGCGAAGGGTTCCGCGTCGACCCGACGGGGAAGGTAGTGCCGAGAGATCGCGCAGATGCTGCGCAACATGGGCAGATAGGGTTCGAGGTCCGTCGTGGTGGACGCCGCCTCGCTGTCGATCCAGGCGATCGGTACCTTCGCAATCGAGTGTGCGCGCGCCATCTCGGTTTTCAGCAGGAGTTCGATGTCGAAAGCGAAACCCTTCTCGATCGTCTGCTCAATGATGACGCGCACGGTCTCTGCCCGGAAGGCCTTGAAGCCGCACTGGGTATCGATCACATGGTTGAGCTCGGGGATCAAGCGCTTCCAGAGGTAGATGAAGAGCTTGCCGCGAGTGTTCCGCGTGCCCTTCTTGATAACCACCGAAGAGGGCTCCCTGCGGGAGCCGATGGCCGCATCCGCCCCACCATGAACAATCTCCTCAACGAGGAGGCCAGCCTGCCCCAGGTGCGTCGACAGGTCCGCATCGGTAAAGAGGATGATCTGACCCTCACGGGGCTTCCGGGACGCCGCCCACATCCCATATTCGATGGAACCACCCTTCTGGCTTGCGCTGGTGGATTCCATCGGCGCGCTCACCGGAAGGCGCTGCTCAAGAGCCTCCTGCAACCAAAGGACGCGAACGCGACCGGAGAGCCCTTCCGCTTCGACGATCTCGGCCGCGCGAGCACCGCTTTCCTCTGGACACCCGTCGTCGACCACGGTCATGTCCCAGGTCAGTCCGGGCGACTCTTCGCAAAGCCACTCGAGCTGCGCCACCTTGCGACGCAGGAAGTCCTCGCCGTGGGGATGCTCAGCCGGATGTTTGATCCTGTTGTGCTCCTTGTAGACCGCGAAAACAACACTGAGATGGAGCGGGTTGACGAGCTTCCTGACGAGCGCCCTTGACCGCGCGAGCTTCACGGCGAGGTGGACCACGAGCGGCACATCCCCTCGCTCGACGAGTTCCAACTCGAGTAACGCCAGGCTCTCCACGTCCAGGCCAAGGCCTTCCACGGCCTCGGCGGCCGCCTTGGCCCGCAGGAGATCCTCGCTGCTCGTCAGATCCAGCCCGTCGGCAGACTCCTGGATCAGTGTCTCGATCGTCATCTCTGGTCTCCCGTGGCCCACAAGCTATTCCTCTTGGACCGGATTATGCATGAAGCTTCGAGTCCAGTCGCGGCAGATGGACCCTGGATGGCCCGGACGGAGCTTCAAGACAGCGGAGCTGTACCTGAAGGGTACTGCGCAGGCTGTCTGACACGAGGACTCATCAGAGGGCCCCAAGGGCCCGGTCAGGGTTCAGATACAAGAATCGGTCCAAAGCGCTCCTGCATATACCGGGCTACGCAGCAGAGCCTATACCCTGAGCTGGCCGTACAGAGTCCGTCACAGCGGCGAGAATGTAGGGGGATTTTCTTCGGAGCCTAAGGTGTTCCCTGATGGATCCTGCATGGCGCGCATGGGTTAATCTCGAAGATATCCGTCATGCGCCGAACCGGAGGGATACCCATGCGCAGCGCAACCATGGCGATTCTCGTCGCCGCTTTCCTGCTGTCCGCCAGCGTCGCGAATGCTGATGGAACGAAGCTTCGCCTAAAGGTCGAGTCTTTCGATCCCGTCCTGGAATCCTCACGCCTGCCCGCCTCACTACGCCTTGACTCTGAAGCGGACAACAGTGTCTTCATCGTCCAGTTTGAAGATTCCGCGGCGCCAGCGGGCCTCGAGGCGCTCCGGGATCTGGGATTGGACCCCCTGGGGTATCTGCCGGAGGACGCGTTCCTCCTCCGACTTTCTGCGTCAGCCGCGGAAGATCTGCAGAGACGGCCCGAGATTCGCTGGGTAGGCATCGTTCAACCTGGGTGGAAGATCTCTCCGGAGCTGGGGCAGCGAAGCTTCCAGATCCCGTCGCGACGTGCATCGACCCGGATGCTGGTCATTGCGGAGCTCTTTCCCGGTGCGAACGAGGGTGAGGCCTTGAGGAGCGTCGAACAGGCGGGCTCGGAACTCCTCCAGCTCATTCGCATTCCGCGCCCCGCTCCCCACGCAGATCTCGTGAGGCTCCGCTTGGCCGCAGACCGATCCCAAGTCGAAACATTTGCGCGCGCTCCCGAGATCGCCTGGATCGAAGAAGAGGCGGAGATCAGCACCCGAAACGACGATTCCGCATGGGTGCTGCAGTCGAACATCTATCAGTCCTGGCCACTGTGGGACCGCGGATTGCGTGGCGAGGGCCAAGTTGTCGGCCTGATCGACGAACCTATCGACATGAACTCATGCTTCTTTCGAGATGAATCCGACAACACGCCCGGACCGATGCACCGCAAAGTTATCGCCTACCGCTCAGCTATCGGCGTGACCGGTGCGGAACACGGGACGCACGTGGCCGGCACACTTGCGGGAGATCGCTTGCCCGAGGGCGGAACAGGCGAGTGGGGCGGGATGGCACCCGCCGCACACATTTCCTTCGGCTCACTCTGGGACATCACGGGCTCAGGATCGGAACCATCGAACCTGTACCAGGCACTCTCGGATGCTCACGCGGACGGTGCCCGCATCCACAGCAACTCGTGGGGGGATGACGGGACGAATGCCTACACGACCTGGTCGAGGGACATCGACCTCTTCTCCTACGATTTCGAGAACTCGCTGGTCGTTCAAGCCGGCACGAATCAATCTGCGGGTCGAAGCCCGGAGAACGCGAAGAATGGGCTCACGGTTGGCGCTTCCAAGAGAGGCGCCGAGGCCGACTACCGCTGCCATGGCACCATCGGACCGACGAGCGATGGCCGCCGCAAGCCCGAAGTGCTGGCCCCCGGGTGTTTCATCATCTCGGCGCGCGCGTTCTACACCTGCAGTACCTTCGGCCTGGATGGTACATCCATGGCGACACCAGCCGTCGCGGGCGTCGGCGCACTCATCCGCCAGTACTACGAGGAGGGTTGGTACCCGTCCGGCACGAAGACGGCCACGGATGCGCGACAGCCGAGCGGCGCCCTCATCAAGGCAACCCTGCTCAACTCCACGGTAGACATGACGGGCGAGCCGGGCTATCCGACGAACAAAGAGGGGTGGGGCCGGCCGTTGATCGAAAACGCGCTTTTCTTCGCTGGCGACACCCGCAAGCTCAGCGTCATTGACGACGTCAGGAACGCAAACGGGCTCTCGACCGGAGGCCTCGCCACCTACGACAACCAGGTCGACGGAACGGACCAGATGCTGAAGATCACACTCGTCTGGACGGAACCGCCTGCCGAACTCCTCGCTGAAGAGGCCACCATCAACGACCTCGACCTCGAGGTCATCTCACCCGCCGGCGTGAGTTACCTGGGGAATGTCATCGACACCGATAGCGGCTTCTCGGTCACGGGCGGCTCACCAGATCCGAGAAACAACGTCGAGATGGTCATCGTGCCCAACGCGGAGCCGGGAACCTGGACCCTGAAGGTCTCGGGATCCTCGGTCAACCAGGGCACGCAAGGCTATGCCCTCGTCGCCAGCGGGGCGGTCGTGGCTTATCTCCCCTACCCACTCGAGCACGAGAGTCACTCGGTTCAAGATGACCTACCGCTCGGCAACCAGGATGGGATCATCGATCCCGGCGAGACGATTGTGATGCCTGAGTCGCTGCGCAACACGGGAGACGAGGCAGTCTCCGCGATCTCGGGAGTACTACACTCGAGCCATCCAGACCTGGTCAAGATCACCCGGTCGGCGGCGAGCTACCCAGACGTGCCGAGCGGATCCACACACAGGTCGAACGCGCCACACTACCGCTACACCGTATCACCCGATATGCCTTGTGGAACCCTCATTGACCTGGAAATCGCGCTGAGCTCGAGTGCGGGTGAAGGCAGCGCTCGTTTCAGCGTGGACGTCGGCTGCAATCCTCTCAGCTGTCCCGATGGGCCGGCACCCACCGAAGAAGTCTCACAGCTCAAGCTCGAGGTTGTCGCTGCCGATGATCTTCGCTTCCGCTGGGATCCGCTGGCCAACGTCTCCGCGTATCGTGTCTGGAAGTCTCCCGAGCCACAATTCAACGCCGAGACCTTCGTCGATAGCACGACTGGGACCGAGCTGATTGAGATTGGCGGGGGAAGCGGAGCGGAGAACTGGTTCTACCTCGTGCGCGCGACGAACACATGCGAGTGGGAGGGCCCATGAGCCATCGTGTGATGATGATCTGACTCCTCCAGCACTGCAATCACCAGCGACCACGCCAAGTGCGCTTTCGAACCCGCAAAAGACCTTCCATGCTCGGCGCTTCGATCGCAGCGCCCTATTCAGCCCGGAATACGCTTGAGCCTTTCGGCCGTGGCCGCGCGACGACACACCCTCTCGAGACAGCCCGCGTTGATCGCGAGTCTTCGAAGCAAGGAGCTGCAGACGACGCCGAAGAGCTCATGATCCCGGATGGTTCACGAGCCCTTCGTCCGAAAGACCGACCTGCACGCGGGCCGGGCACTTCGTGCCCTCTTGCCCACAGACGGGACTTCGCGACGAGGGCGTGGCCGGAGGCCACTCCGCGGGGAGTGAATCCCCTCTCTGGGCAATCCAGCATGCATCTACGGCATTTCGACTTGAGGATGCCTCAATAGGGCGGAATGATGCGTCCGGGCCAACACGGCTTCATGACGATTCTGCGCTCCTCGCCTGGTCGATCCTATCGATGAGTTCGGCAACATCCTTGCTCTTCTTGAACGGATTGGCACTCGCGGGTGCCGCGAAGCTGAGTTCCTTCCCAAGTTCCGTTTCGTGGCGGACGATCATTGTGATCCTGCGGGGGCTGCCTATCGCAACGTAGTTGACGTTCTTGATGTCCTTCAGGAAGACCTTGACCACCGTTCCGGAATTCCTGAACAACAGGAAATCCCCGGCGTCATACACTTCATCTATCAAGTCGAAGACGAGATGCTTGAACAGGACATAGCCAAACAGCGCCATGAATACCGGGAACAGAAAGAACCATGGTCCCGGACCACCTTCTCCACCAAAAATCGATCCCAGCAGGCTCGCCAAGGAGAAGATGGCGAGGAATCCAAACCAGAACACTGGATACAGTACTTTGTAGTAGACAGTCATCTTGGAAGAGATCTTCTTCATATTCACCTTGCCTGCCTCGCGCCCCTGACTCTGCGCTGACTCGCTGACGCACTCTCATCGGACGCAAAACCAGCTACGTTGAACTCTGCCGACATTCAGTTGAGCGAATCATCTCACCCTCGGTGGCCTTCTCTCAACAACTCGCGCCCTCTCCGATGATCTTCACCAAGACGCGCTTGCGGCGGCGGCCATCGAACTCCCCGTAGAAAACCTGTTCCCAAGGGCCGAAATCGAGGCGGCCCTCCGTGATCGCGACAACCACCTCGCGGCCCATGATCTGCCGCTTCATGTGGGCGTCGGCGTTGTCTTCTCCCACGTTGTGGCGGTAGCCCGCCACCGGCTCATGGGGTGCAAGCTTTTCGAGCCAGAGCTCGTAGTCATGGTGCAACCCGCTCTCGTCGTCGTTGATGAAGACCGAGGCGGTGATGTGCATGGCGTTGACCAGCACGAGGCCCTCCGCAACACCGCTCTCGACAAGGCAGCGATCGACCTCGGGAGTGATGTTGAGGAAGCCACGGCGGCTTGGCACTTCGAAGGACAGTTCTTTTCGGAAGCTAATCATCTGCTATTCCTTTCGGGCCCAGGGAGTTGCCTGGAACGAGGAGCCGCTGGCGAGTCTTCGGGACCACTTCGGCCTCGGAGCTGTCCTGGTGGATGACCTGGGCGACGACGCGATCGGTGACCTCCGAGAGATAGTTCTTGAGTTCTCGGGAGATCTCCTTGAACTCGGGCCAGAGGGTCTCGTCGACGAATCGGCTAGAAACCTGAGCCATCACCGTCGTATGGCGCTGCCGGGAATAGCGGTAGGGACGAATCCCGTAGCGCCTGAGGAGGGCCACGAACACCTTGCGGGCCCACATGTCGGTCATCGAGAAGCGGTACTCGACCGGGGGCTCTTCGCGCTCCCAGCCCCTGAGGCGCTCGAGAATGCGTTCCCTTGCCAGGCCGGCGGCGATGCGTTCGCCCTCGGTGGTCGCGCCGGCGAAGAGCGACTCGACCCTGCGGAGCTTGTCGACGAGCTGAGACTCGTTCAAGACATCTTTCCTTTCATGACCTGTTTCCTTTCATGATTCGTCGCCCTCAGCCCGGACTATGCATGAAGCTTCGAGTCGAAACGGCGTAGATGTACGCTGGCGTGCCCGCAGGTCGGCTCAAACAGCCGAGGTGTACCTGTATGGTACTCCGCAG
>JANTFM010000015.1 GCA_024763475.1 Acidobacteriota bacterium
CGTACCTGAGCAAGCACCCCGCGAGACCGGGGCAGGCGAGACCGAGGAGGAGAAATGAGCGCTCCGAGACGCCGCGGCCGACGCTTCCTGTTTCGGCGGCAGAAGTACTGCAAGTTCTGTGAGGCCAAGGCCACCAGCATCGACTACAAGGACATTCGCACGCTCCAAAACTATATTCCCGAGCGGGCCAAGATCCTTCCTCGCCGTGTCTCAGGTACCTGTGCCAAGCACCAGCGTATGCTGACCACTGCCATCAAGCGGGCGCGCCACTTGGCGTTGCTGCCCTACACCGCAGACTGAGGGGGATCTATCATGGAAGTCATGCTCCGCAGCCATGTCGAGAACCTCGGTAAGCGAGGTGACGTGGTGCGTGTGGCCAATGGGTTTGCGCGCAACTACCTGATTCCAAAGAAGCTTGCCTACCCCGTGAGTGATGGTGTCAAGAAGCAGGTCGAGATCGAGGCGCGGGCCAGGAGCGCCCGGGACGATCGAGAGTCTGCGGCCGCTGAGCAGGTCCTCAAGAAGATCGAGGAGCTGCAGGTTCTGCGCTTCGAGCGCAAAGCGGGAGACCATGGTTTGCTCTTCGGCTCCGTGACGAATGCGGACGTTGCCGAAGCTCTGGCGGGGAGGGGCGTTGACATCGATAAGCGCGACGTGCGGCTCGATGAGGCGATCAAGCGGGTCGGCACCCACCACGTCAAGATTCATGTCTATCGCGAGATGGACGTGAGTTTGGCGGTGGAAGTCGAGCCTGAGGGCGAGACCGCCGAGGACGCATGAACTCGGAAGCCAAGTCAAGGTCGCTGGACCGCGTGACCATCGGACGCGGCTTGTTGGCGGGTGTGTTGGCTTGGCTCATTCCCGGTGCAGGACACCTCTACGTGGGCGCGCGTCAGCGCGCCCTCGTTTTCTTTCTCATCGTGGCGGCCACGCTTAGCATGGGATTGCTCAGCGACGGCAACCTCGCGGTCGTTGACAATCTTCGCGCTCCCGTCCTCAGCAAGCTGCAGGTCGTCAGCAACCTCGCGATCGGTCCGGTTGAGCCGCTCATCCGAAGTGTCATCTACGGCGAGATCGTCTATGTCAACAGCGATCCTGGAGGGAAGAGTCTCTCTCCTGCACTCGAGATGCGAAAGGAGCGTTCGTTCCGCCGCTACAGCCTGTACGGCTCGGTTTACCTGCTGATCGCCGGCCTGATGAACATGCTGCTCATCTTCGATGCGTGGGACATCGCCATCGGGCGGAAGGAGTGACGCCATGATTCATCTCGGGCACATGCTGCTCCTCTCCGGACTCCTGTCCTTCTACTTTGCTTTCCTCTTGGCGGATAAGAGGCGGCGTCTCAAGTATGGGTTCTCGCTGTGGGGGATCCTGGTTGCCGCTTCGCTGGGCTTGTCGCTCCTGATGTATCCCTTCAGCTAGACAGTCCCGGAAGATGGCAGAGATCGGGAGATCAGGGTTTCGTTGGTCTTGGGGGCGATTCCTGCCACCCGTGCTGCTGATGGCTGCTCTCTTCCTCGTCTCCCATACTCCCTTGCCGGTCACTTTGCCCGGTCGTTCCGACAAGTTCCTGCATGCACTGGCGTTCGGGGTCTTGGCCGTGCTCTGGGCGCGTGCCTTGGGCTTCGAACGGCGCGCGCTGCTGCTGGCCTTTCTCTTTAGCGTGCTTTGGGGCATTCTGGACGAGTTCCACCAGTCCTTCGTGCCCGGCCGCTTCGCCTCCATCGGGGACGCTGCCGCCGATGCGGTGGGGGCCTTGGTGGCTGTTGTCTTGCTCGGTGTATACCAGATACGGACCGGGCGAGGATCCATGACTGTTTAGGAGACGCCATGCGCTATGCGGTGGTCTGCCAGAGCCGCTCTCACGCTGATTTGCTTTTTCAGTCCCTCGGCGTCCATGCTGAGGAGTTGGTCTTCGCGGTTGAGAGTCAAGTGCTCGAGCGCTATTTGAGGCGCCAGGGATGCGCGGTGATCCGGGGAAGGTTCCGCGATCGTGGCCTCTATCGAGAGTTGCTTCCCGCGGACCTGCTGGTGATCACCCTCAAGGACCGCAGGCGCCTCCGTACGGTGCTCGAGGCGGCCCGTCGAGACAGGGGCGAGACACCGGTACTCGTCCTCTCCCTTGGTCGTTTGGAGCAGTTGACGATTTCTCCCACAGATTACCCATGGGCTCACTTCGTCCCTGCGGGTGCTCGGTTCGCGCCGGTTCTCAGCAGTGACGTTCGCCTGGCGCGCGCCAAGATCCAGGTCCGCAGGCTCCGCGAGATCATTGCCGATGGAAAGAAGATACTGATCCTTCTCCAGGACGATCCGGATCCGGATGGCCTCGCCTGCGGCCTCGCCTTGCGGACTCTTCTTGGCCGCACCCGCAAGACCATGCCGATGGGTTCCTTCGGCAAAGTCACGCGTCCCGAGAACATCGAGATGTGCCGGGTGGTGGATCTCGATCCGCTGCTGATCACGGAGCAGGATCTCGCAGACTATGACCGCATCGTAATGCTCGATACGCAGCCCCCGCATCTGCGCCAGCAGCTCCCGCGGGTCGATGCGGTGATCGATCATCATCCGGCTCAAACCTCCTACGAGGCGCGTTTCAAGGACGTGAGGAATGCCTATGGAGCGACCGCAACCATCCTTGTCGAGTACCTGCGTGCCGAGGGCTTCAAGGTCAACGAGCGCCTGGGTACGGCTCTGCTCTACGCGATTCGCACCGACACCCTGCTCCTCGACCGGCCTGTAACCCAAGCGGACGTCGAAGCCTTCACCTGGCTCTTCACCCGCGCCAATTCGAACTGGATTCGCCGTATCGAGCGGCCGGCGCTCCCCCAACGAGCGCTGAGTCTTTTTGCAGAGGGCCTTCGAAAGGCGCGAATCGAGGAAAAGGTCATATTTTCTCATCTCGGTGCGGTGAGCAGGGAAGATGTCATCCCACAGTTGGCCGACTTCTGCCTGCAGGTGGAGGGCGTCGAGTGGTCCGCCGTATCCGGCGTTTTCGATGGTGAACTCATCATGTCCGTTCGCAATGTGGGGTTCGTCCAGGCTGCTGGCACCGTGATCAAAGCGGCCTATTCGGAACTGGGTGCGGGCGGGGGACATCGTTCGATGGGCAAGGCGATCCTTCCCCTCGCCAATCTTCCCCTCGGCAGGGATGGTCAGCCCAGCAAGAAAACCTATCGTTTCATCGAAGAACGGTTCCTCGGCGCGTTGCGGACTTGAGTGCTCTCACGTGCTTATTGCAGGCCACGGCGCAATAATCACGGAGGATGCGGAGACAATTTCTGACTCCGCCTGAGGAGGACAGTCGCATGCAAGACGACAACAAGACGAATACGGTGCTTCTCCTCGCAGGTGCGACCTTCGTTGTTGGGGTCATGGCCGGAATCACCTGGGCCCTGAGGACCTGTATTCGGAGTGAACAGGAGCTGGTGGCGCGGGCTGTTCGCGAAGCTCTCTCCGACGAGTTCTAGCGCGGAAACCCATCAGATCGTCAACTGATACTCCGGATCCGCTATACCGTCGCGGGACGACCCTTCCATGGGCGCCGACGGCGCGTCGGACAGGATAACGACGCTGTTTGATGGGGCAAGAGCTTGCGGGCCGCGAGTCCCAGAGTGGTGATACAGGTGTCTGTCGCGCGGTGGGGCGAGCTCTCGGCGTCTCTGGCACGTCGAGCCGACGACGAGGTACCGGGTGAGAAGGGGAGTCGGCCCGACCCACTCCGGGACGTTCTTGGCCCGCGAAGAGTGTGACGGATGTCTGTGCCAATCCGAGATGTCCAGCTCTCTATGGCTCCTTGGACGCCGCAGGTGGTGCCGATGCGGCAAGCGGAGCCGAGGGCAGGGGTCTTGAGATTCGATAGGCACGCAAAGACGCGGTGCCCCGGGGCGACGTCAGTACAGGAACGAGAAGGCACTCGCCGAGACGGATTGCTCCCACTGGAAAAGACTCGAGGCGTGCGCCCCGGATCGAGCCGGCCGCGGACCCATCCTCGATCCGATGGAAGAAGATCTCGGCGCTCTCCGTAGCCGGGGTGACGACCAAGTCGTCCCAGAGGATGGGTGCATGACTCAGCCGGGAGTGCGTGCTCGAGCGCCAGCGCAAATGTCCGTTCTTTCCAGCGAAAGCATGGAGAAAGCTGTCCCGGCTTGCCACGATGACCGTGTTGCCGACCACCAGGGGTGGCGCCTGAGTCTCTGCGCCGAGCGCCTGTCTCCAGCGCTTTCGGCAGCGCAGCTGGCCATGGCGACTCTCCCGGCAGCGCCATGCCGTCAGGCTGGATCCGCCAGCGGCGAAAACTATTTCTCCTGCGCTTGTGGTCGAGAGCGCCACGATCCCGGTGGCGCGCAGACGCTTTTCCTGGGTTTCGCCCACGACCGTGATCCGCCCCTCTCTACCCGTCGAAGCGAGGACACGCTTCCCAAGAGGGATGAGAGGGCCATGGATCGGCGCAGGCAGGGAAGACGAGGAAATCTCCCTTCCTGCCGAGTCGAAAAGGAGAACGCGGTCTCCCTCGACCGGCACGTACCAGTAGGGTCTCTCCCCCCCGGGAGCGAGAGACGCTGTTGGAGGTCCCGTGGCTCGCAGAGCCAGCGGAACGCGGGATACCGTTGATCCATCCTGCAGTGAGAAGAGCTCGAGATAGTCGGAGCCATCCTCACCCGTTCCGGCCCAACCCGACCAGCAACCCCAAGCGCCTGTGCTGGGCGGCCCATGCTGCAAACCCGCCGCGTCCAAGTCTTCGCGAACCCATGCTCGAGAGCCGTCCTTGCCGTGGTAAGACGAGAGGGATTCGTCGGTTGCAACCAGGAATCCCTGCTGAGTCCCGCACACGAAGGCTTGCAGCTCACGCCTCGGCGTCCCGCTCAGGGGGATCTCCCACAGGAGCTCCGCCTTGGCCGCGGGACTCCGCTCGGTGACCGTTTTCCGGGCCTGGGGAGGGCCATCAGGTCCCACGCCGGGGCCATGTACTGTCGCCGTCAGAAGAAGAAGAGCACAGATCATTGGCGGCGAGAATACCGCAAACACCGTCGACGTGGCAGAATATCGCGTTTTTTGGAGGGTCGATTCGTGGCTGGAAAGTACCAGAGTTTGCGGGGCTTCCGTGATCTTCTGCCAGGGGAAACAGAACACTGGCAGCGCTTCGAAGCGCGCGCGCAGCGTCTTCTTCACGCCTACGGCTTCCGCGAGATACGGGTTCCCCATCTCGAGGCCACCGAACTCTTCACACGGAGTGTTGGGGAAGCGACCGATATCGTGGGCAAGGAGATGTTCACCTTCGAGGCGGGCCGGGACTCCGTGACGCTCCGCCCGGAGATGACCGCGCAGGTCTGCCGGGCGTATATCCAGCATGGGATGGACCGCCTGGGCCTGAATCGGCTGTCATATATCGGCCCGGCGTTCCGCAAAGAGCGCCCCCAGAAAGGCCGACTGCGGCAGTTTCATCAGATTGGCGTTGAACTTTTTGGCGAGGCGTCGCCAGAGGCTGATGCCGAAGTCATCGCTCTCGGGATGGCCATCGTGACGGCGGCTGGCGTCGCTGGGACGAAGCTGTTGATCAACAGCATCGGCGATTCGGACACCCGGCCCGCGTTTCGGGACGCGTTGCTCGAGGCTCTGCGACCTGTGGCCGAGCAGCTCTGCGGCGATTGTCAGAGCCGCCTCGAGCGCAATCCCCTGCGTGTGCTCGACTGCAAGAAGAAGAAGTGCCAGGAACTCAGTGCGGACGCGCCCGCAATTCTCGATTTTCTCAGCGAGGATGCGCGGACCCACTTCGATGGCGTGCTGGCCAATCTCGAGGAGCTCGGGATTGAAGCCGTGGTCGAGCCAAGGCTCGTTAGAGGGCTCGACTACTACGTGAGGACGACCTTCGAGATCCGAGCGGAAGGTCTAGGTTCACAGGATACCGTGCTCGGGGGTGGACGCTACGATGGCCTGGTCCGGGCTCTCGGGGGCGCTCAGATCACCGGGATGGGCTGGGCCGCGGGACTCGAGCGCCTCTTCATCGCGGCGGGACTTGACGACCAACCGGTCGCACCCGAACTGGACCTCTACGTGGTGACCCTGGGCCCGAAGGCCCGCAGGATGGCCCTGCCGCTGGTGCAGGCGCTCCGGGCTGAGGGAGTGAGCGTGTCCTGGGATAGCTCGGGCCACGGGCTGGGTGGGCAGATGAAGCGCGCCGGCCGCTCCGGGGCGCGTTTCGCCGTTCTGATCGGAGACGACGAACTGTCGCGGGGGCAGGCAACCATCAAGGACCTGGCAGGCGGCGGACAGAGTGAAGGACCGATAGACGCTCTCGGGTTGGCCCGCTGGACCCGAGATCAGCGAGAGAGGGAAGGATAGAAGAATGGAAGAGCAGATGGTTCGTACGGCCTGCGCCACGCTCCGCGCGGACGACGTGGGGCAAGGTGTTCGACTCAACGGCTGGGTTCACCGGAGGCGCGATCTCGGTGGCGTTGTGTTCATCGATCTGAGGGACAGGACGGGCCTGGTGCAGGTCGTCTTCTATCCCGAATCCGGTGAGCTTCACGCTCTCGCTTCGGGCCTGCGTCCGGAGACCGTGGTCGAGGTGTTCGGCGAGGTGATGGCGAGGGGCGGCCAGAATGCCAACGAGCGCATGCCGACGGGCGCCATCGAAGTCAAGGCCAGCCGTGTCTCGGTCTTGGCCGAGTGTGACGACTTGCCGCTGCAGCCCGCGGGATCCCAGGTGCCGCAGGAGGAGACACGGTTGCGCTGGCGCTTCCTCGACCTGCGCCGGGAGGACATGCGACGAGCACTCGAGACACGCTCAGAGGTCGTACGCACGATCCGAGAGACGCTCCATTCGGAGGGCTTCTGGGATATCGAGACCCCGATGCTGACGGCGTCGACCCCGGAGGGCGCCCGGGACTACCTCGTCCCTTCGCGAGTTCATCCAGGACACTTCTACGCGTTGCCCCAGTCTCCGCAACTCTTCAAGCAGCTCCTGATGGTGGGTGGCGCGGAGCGTTACTACCAGGTGGCACGCTGCTTCCGGGACGAGGACTTGCGAGCTGACCGGCAGCCGGAGTTCACCCAGATTGATATCGAGATGTCCTTCGTGGAGCCACGCGATGTGATGATGGTGACCGAGAAGGTCATCTGCCGCGCCGCTGCCATCGTGGGTTGGGAGTTGAGTGCACCCTTCCCGCAGATGACCTGGATCGAGGCGATGGATCGCTATGGCGTGGATCGCCCGGACTTGCGCTTCGGACTGGAGATCGGTGACATCACTCCCGCAGCGGCCGCATCGGAATTCGTGGTGTTCCGCCAGGCGAGCCAGGAAGGTGGAGTGATTCGAGGGTTCTGCGTACCCGGTGCCGCCGAGTCTCATAGCCGCAAGAAACTTGATGGGCTGACCGCGCGTGCGAGAGAGCTGGGTGCCGGGGGGCTCATCTGGTTCAAGCAAAGCGGTGGCAAGATCAGTGGTCCGGCCGTCAAAGCCCTGGGCCCGGAGAAGGCCCTGGAACTCACCGGAGCCCTGGGTGCTGGCGATGGCGATCTCACGCTCATCGTGGCGGCCTCCCTCGAGATTGCGCGACGCGTACTCGGCGCGCTGCGCCTCGAGATGGCCGCTGCGGAGAAGATGATTCCCGCTGATCGTCATGAATTGACCTGGGTAACGGACTTCCCACTCTTCGAGTGGGACGAAGATGAGAAGCGCTATTTCGCCTGTCACCATCCCTTCACCTCTCCGGAAGACACCGACCTGGATCGCTTGGAGAGCGATCCAGCGGGGGTGCACGCACGCGCGTACGACATCATTCTCGACGGGACAGAGATCGGCGGGGGTAGCATTCGAATCCACCGCCCGGATGTTCAGCGGCGGGTCTTTGCCGCACTGGGTATCGGGGAGGAAGAAGCCCAGTCCCGGTTCGGATTCCTGCTTGACGCGTTGCGCTTCGGTGCTCCGCCCCACGGCGGCATCGCGCTGGGGCTCGACCGCCTGGTCGCCCTCCTGCTCTCCCGCGATTCGATCCGCGACGTCATCGCCTTTCCGAAGACGACGTCCGCATCCTGCCCCCTGACTTCGGCACCCGGTTCGATCGATGCGGCACAGTTGATGGAACTCGGATTGCGCCTGAGGGATGATGCTTAGCGTTGGGGGCCGGCAAAGGAGACTTTCTTGAGCGATCGAAGTGGCCACGAGGGCCGGCCGAGAGTCACGTTCTCCCCAGATGCCTTCGAGGCCCTGGTCGGTGAGTGTGATGCGAACCTGCGACTGGTTGAGCAGACCTTCGGTGTCAAGCTCGTCGGTCATGGGGGGCAGCTGAAGGTCCAGGGTGAGAGTATCCCGGTCCAGAGTTGCTGTAACTTCCTGGAAGAGATCGCGCGCCTGGTGGAGGGCGGCTTCCACCTGCGGACGCGCGATGTGGCCCAGGCCTGCCGTCTCGTGCGGGAGTCGCCGGGGCTTTCCCTGCGGGATCACTTCCTCCGGGACGGAGTTCGGGGACGAGGACAGCGCATCGTGCGTCCGCGGACCGCGAAGCAGCGCGACTACCTGGATGCGCTCGACCGGAATGACGTGATCTTCGCGATCGGTCCGGCCGGTACCGGCAAGACCTACCTGGCGGTCGCCGCGGCGATCCAGGCGTTGGGCTCGTCACAGGTTCGGCGGATTCTTCTTTGCCGCCCCGCCGTGGAGGCCGGTGAGCGCCTCGGTTTCCTTCCGGGAGATCTGGCCCAGAAGGTGGATCCCTACCTGCGCCCGCTCTACGATGCCCTCTTCGACATCTGGCAGGGCGAGCGAGCGAACAAGATGATCGAAGAGGGAAGCGTCGAGGTGGCGCCTCTCGCCTTCATGCGGGGTCGAACCCTGAACCACAGCTTCATCATCCTCGACGAGGCACAGAACACGACCCCCGAACAGATGAAGATGTTCCTCACGCGGATCGGTGAGGGATCCAAAGCCATCGTGACGGGCGACATCACGCAAACCGATCTGCCGGAGGGGCGGGTCTCGGGGCTGATCCACGCCCGGGAGGTCGTAAGGGGACTCAAGGGGATTGCTTTCATTCACTTCGACCAAAGAGATGTTGTTCGCCATGAGCTGGTTCAACGCATCGTCAAGGCCTACGAGGAGGTGGAAGACGGCAGGACCCCTGAGAGGGGCGGTCCATGATCGTCGACATTCTCGATCTGCCCCCCGGCGCCCCGGAGGGTCTGGAACGGAGCGTGCGGGATACCCTGGGCAGAGCTACGCTCGCATTGGACGCGGGAGAGGGGGAACTCGCATTGCGTTTCCTGACTCTCGAACAGATGCACGCCCTCAACAAGCAGTGGAGGGGCAAGGACCGGCCCACGGACGTGGTCTCCTTCCCGAATGGGACCGAGGATCCCGCGGGCGCCCGGCACTTGGGTGACATCGCGATCTGTCTCGAGATTGCGCAGGCACAGGCCGATGATCGCGGTCACGGCCTTGAGCGGGAGCTATCCCTCCTGGCGGTGCATGGATTGCTTCATCTGCTGGGGTACGATCATGAGACCGACGACGGCGAGATGGAGGCGCTCGAACAGCGGCTCCGGCCGATCGTCTTGAGCCCTGAGAGCGACGCGGGCTGAAGAGGAGCAGGGTGGATCATGGCTGAAGAAACGGTTTTTCGTGCCGGTTTCGCGTCGTTGGTAGGACGGGCGAACGTCGGGAAGAGCACGCTGCTCAATCACTTGGTCGGGACAAAAATCGCCATCGTATCCAACGTGCCGCAGACCACGCGCCACCGGATCCTCGGCGTTCGCACCGTCGAGACGGGGCAAGTGGCCTTCATCGACACCCCCGGCTTCCACCGTCCGAAGCACCACTTGGGCGAGGTCATGCTCGAGAGAGCCCGCGACGCGGCCGATGAGGCGGATGTGCTGCTCGTCGTCATCGATGCCTCGGAGGGGATCGGTCCGGGCGACCGTTACGTCCTCTCTCAAGTCGATCCGCGCAAGCGTGAGGGACCGGTCTTGATGGTGCTCAACAAAGTGGATCAGATGAACAAGGGCAAGACCCTGCCGATGATCCAGGCCGGGATCGAGGAGTGGGGGTGTACCGAAGTTGTCCCCGTATCCGCGAAGGAGGGCTTGAACTGCGATCGGCTGCTCGAGCGCATCCTTGCCCATCTCCCCGAAGCTCACCGTCTCTTCCCGGAGGACTATGTGACAGACCAGCGGGAGAGGATGGTCGCCGCCGAAATCGTCCGGGAGAAGTTGCTGCAAAGGACCCGGCAGGAGTTGCCCCACGCCATTGCCGTCGCGATCGAGGTCTTCGAGACCCGCGAGGACGGACTGCTCGAGATCGGCGCCAACATCATCGTCGAGCGGGACAGCCAGAAGGCTATCGTTATCGGCAAGAAGGGGGCGATGCTCAAGGCGATCGGCACCAAGGCCCGCAAGGAGCTCGAAGCCCGTTTTGACCGAAAAGTCTTCCTCAAGCTCTTCGTCAAGGTTCGGGAAGGATGGCGGGACCGGATAACCCTTCTCAAGGATCTCGGCATCCATCCCTGACGGTTAGCGCACGAGAGCTTCCGTCCGGCTTCGACTCAGCAGTACCCCCTTGGGCTGACAGGCGGTAGAATGCGTTTTCGCCCATGAGAGGGCGCTTGAGGGAGCTTGTGTCATGCCGCTGGATCGTCGCCAGAAAGTGGTCCTCGAATCGGTCCGCAGGTTCCTGCGGCGGACGGCGTTCGGGCACCTGATGAACCTGATGGCGAAGACACGTCCCCAGGACTTCTCGCCGATCTTCGACAACCTGACGGACCGGGAGCAGCTGCAGGTGTTTCGGGCCCTGGCAGATCGGGACCAGGAGCTGGGAGCCTCTTTCCTGGCGGAGCTGGAGCCCAGGGTCGGAAGCGCGATCCTGCGCAGGCTGGGCCCGGCGGGAGCGGCCGCCCTGCTGAATCGCTGTGCGGATGACGACGCGGCCGGACTCCTTGCCGAACTGGACGAGGAGGCTGACGCCATCCTGGCTGCGATGAAGCCGGAGGAAAAGGACGCCGTCGAGCAGCTCCTGATCTACGAAGAGGAAACGGCCGGTCGAATCATGACCCCCGACGTGTTCTCGCTTCACGAGCAGATGACGGTCGGTCAGGCGATTGCCGAGTTGCAGGCCGAGGGCGACGTCGAGATGGCGTTCTACCTCTATATCGTGGACGATCGAACGCATCTCGTCGGGGTGCTCTCGCTCCGGGAACTCCTGCTGCATCCGGCAACGACCCAGCTCTCTTCGATCATGAACACGGATTTGATCACGGTGCAGGTGAGCACTGATCAGGAGGATGTGGCCCAGATCGTTGCAAAGTACGATCTCCTTGGCATTCCCGTACTCGATGAACAGGGCAAGTTGGCGGGAATCGTGACCATCGACGATGTTGTCGACGTCCTACGGGAAGAGGCGACGGAAGACATCTTCCGGATGGCCGGTACCTCGGAGGAGGAACGGCACGAACCCTCGATTCTCAAGAGTGCCCGGGTTCGCTCCCCGTGGCTTCTTGCAACCTTTTTCGGCGGCATTCTTGCCGCCGTCGTGATCGGGTCGCGGGAGGAGGCGATGCAGAGCTTCCCTCTCCTCGCGGTCTTCATCCCGGTGGTCCTGGGAATGGGTGGAGCGGCGGGGAACCAGGTGGCGACAGTGCTGATTCGCGGGATCGCGACCGGGCGGATCCACGAGGGAATGTTTGCCCGCACCTTCTTTCGTGAAGTGGGTGTCGCCCTCTTGCTCGGCTTGCTCTACGGTACGCTGATCGGTGCCTTCTGCCTCGCTTTGATCGAGTTCGGGCTGGCCGAGAGCGGAGGTGTCCCAAGTTACTGGATCGCCGTCGTTGTCGCTGTTTCTCTCGCCAGTTCGATGACGTTGGCGACCATCGTCGGTTCGCTCTTTCCGGTGCTGCTCGAGAAGGTGGGCATTGATCCCGCCATCGCGACGACTCCGTTCATCAGCACCGCAACGGATGTCCTCGGATCCCTCGTTTATGTGTTCCTGGTGGTTTGGCTGCTGCTACCGTGATCCATCACGAGGAGGAGGCTGTCGTGCTCGAGACCTTTGTGCGGGGTGAGTCGGACCGGGGAGTGGCGTTGTTGACCTCCCGCGGCGAGCTCGTTTTCGCGCATGCTCCCACGGCGGCTCGCTCGCGAAAACGATTCGGCGGGGCGCTTCAGCCTGGAGCGCGGGTGCGCGCCCGCTGGAGCTTGCGCAGTGAGGGCGCATCGCCGCGGCTCGACGAGGCCGTCCTGCTTCGTGAACCCCCGAAGCCTGATCCGCTCGAGCGCTACTATGCCGCGGCTCATCTGCTCGAGATCTCACGCTCCTTCGCGAGGGAGGGCTCCGAGGACGAGCGCTCGTTTCGGCTCCTTTGTGGCGCGCTCGAACGCCTCGAGGCGGGCGATGCGGTCGATCCCCTGCTGCGCTACGTGGAGGCTTGGTCATTGCGGCTGGCCGGTCAGCTCCCCGACTTCGAACACTGCGCAGAGTGTGCAGCGTCCCTCGCCGGAGCACGGAGTTTTCTCGTCAGCAACGCCGGGGCTTTCTGCGCCTCGCACCGGCCGCCCGCCGCCCTGAGCATCGAGGGGGCCTCTTCTCTCTGGCTGACGGAGATTCGTCAGTGTCCTCTCGACGCGATACCGCCCCTACCGCCGGCTGGCGCGTTCAACCTGTCTGAGCTACTCGCGACGCTCCTGGTGGACTTTCTCGAAGCTCCGTTGCGCGTCCTTCCGCGACTCAGGCGACTGCAGAGCGATTTCTCGAAAGGCAGCAAGACATGAGCTACAAGATCACGATGCAGGAGATGATTCTCGGGCTCTCCCGCTTCTGGAGCGAGCAGGGATGCGTCATACATCAGCCCTACGACCTGGAGGTTGGCGCGGGCACGATGCATCCGGAGACCTTCTTCCGCAGCCTCGGGCCGGAGCCCTTCCGGGTGGGTTACTGTCAGCCATCCCGGCGGCCCGCAGACGGGCGCTACGCGGACAACCCGATGCGGGTCTACAAGCACTTTCAGTATCAGGTCATTCTCAAGCCATCACCAGCTGACGTACAGGAACTCTACTTGAAGTCCCTGCACTCCTTCGGTATCGACCCACAGTTGCACGATATCCGCTTCGAGGAGGACAACTGGGAGTCGCCGACACTCGGAGCCGCAGGCGTCGGTTGGCAAGTGACGATGGATGGTATGGAGATCTCACAGTTCACCTATTTTCAGGTGATGGGTGGAGTGGAACTCCATCCGATTCCTGTCGAACTGACCTACGGAATCGAGCGAATCTGCATGTTCACCAACGATATCCGCAACATCTTCGACATTCCCTGGGCTCGGGCCGACTGGTATGAAGGCGGATTCGTTCCCTACCGGACGCTTCGAGAGCGAGCGGAACGGGAGCAGTCTGCCTACTCCTTCGAGGAAGCAGCGGTTGCGCAACACCGGGAGGCCTTCGACTTTGCAGAAGCGGAAGCGAATCGCTTGCTGGACCGGGGGATTGCGAAAGAAGAGGGACGAGAGGCACGACCCGCACCACTTCTCATTCCAGCCTACGAGAGGGTTCTCGAGGCCTCGCACCTGTTCAATGTGCTCGATGCGCGCGGCGCCCTGTCCGTGACGGAGCGACAGGGGATGATTCAGCGAATACGGCGCCTTTCGGTGCGCTGCGCGCGACGCTGGATCGAGCGTGACGAGACAGGCCAGGAGAAGAGCTCGTGAAGACCAAGGACCTTCTGATCGAGATTGGCTGCGAGGAGATCCCGGCTCGCATGTTGCCGGGGGCTACGGCCGCACTCGCCCGGGTGCTTCTCTCGCTGCTGGACAAGGCGAAGCTCGCGCACGGGGACGCCCAATTGTTCTGGTCGTCGCGGCGCCTCGCCGTGCTCGTCCCGGAAACACAGTCGGAGATGCCTCCGCGCGAGGAAACCCTGATGGGCCCGCCCGCCCGCGCCGCCTGGGATGGAGATGGCAATCCGACCCGTGCGGCCGAGGGATTCGCCCGGAAACAAGGTCTTGAGGCTGCGGATCTCAAGCCGGTTGAGACGGATCGCGGAGTCTATGCCGCCGCCGTGATCCAGCGGGAAGCGCTCGGTGTCGGAGACTTGCTGGCGCCGGGATTCGAAAAGGCTGTGCGCGGGATTTCTTTCCCGAAGACGATGCGCTGGGGCGTTGGCCTTGGCAGCTTCGTTCGTCCGGTGCAGTGGCTGCTCGCCCTGTCTGGAGAGGAGATCTTGCCACTCTCGCTCTTCGGTGTGAGGGCGGGACGGCAGACTTGGGCCCACCGGACCCTCTCGGACCATGCGGTATCGATTCGGGCTGCGGGAAGCTGGGAGTCTCAGCTCGCCGAGGCCTATGTGGTCGCCGATCCCGCCAAGAGGCGTGAACGTCTGCACGCTGCGCTGCGTACGGCTGCGAAGGATCAGGCCGGCGTACTCAACGAAGATGAAGGGCTGCTCGCAGAGTCCGCGGATATGGTGGAGGTTCCTGCGGCCATCGCGGGTTCCTTCGAGCAGAAGTTCGTAGACGAGCTGCCAGAGGAGATCCTCAAGACCTGCCTCAAGCACCATCAGAAGGCGTTCTCCATCCACCGTGAGGGCAAGGTACTCTCCGCGTTTGCCGTGGCTGTCAATATGCCGGAGGATCCGGAAGGGCATATTCGGCGTGGGCACGAGTGGGTCAATTCCGGCCGGCTCGAGGATGCGCTTTTCTTCTGGCGTGAGGATCGAAAACACGCTCTTGTGAAACGGGCGGCTCAGCTCGAAGGCGTTCTGTTTCAGCGAGAACTGGGAACCTACTCCTCTAAGTCGCGTCGCGTCCGTCGCTTGTCACAGCAACTGGGATCGAGAATGGGACTGGACGATGCGCAAATCGCGGCACTTGCCCACTCGGCCGCTTTGGCTCGTGCGGACCTCGTCACCGGCCTGGTCGGTGAGTTTCCGGAGCTGCAGGGCATCGCAGGCGGCTTGCTTGCTCGGGCCGAGGGCCTGCCTGAGGCTGTGACGACCACGATCTATGACCTCTATCGGCCGGCCTCTGCCGAGGATGCACTGCCGGAGACATTGCTCGGCAGGATCCTCGCCTTGGCGGATCGTCTGGATACGCTCGTGGGTGGAATCGCAGTGGGCCTGATGCCTTCGGGCAGCAAGGATCCCTTCGCGTTGCGGAGGGCAGGCCTGGGTGCGGTGCGACTGGCGGCCTCGTGCGAGCTTGACCTGAGGAGCTCGGTGGAGATCGCGCTCCAGGGCTACTCAGGGGGAGATTTCGGTCCGGACCTGCGGGGAACGGCGACCGGGACACTCCAGGCTCTCGAGGAGTTCCTGCTCGAGCGTTTCAGCGCGCTGGAGGAGAAACAGGGCGCACACTATGACGAGATCAACGCGGTGCGAGCCGTCGCCCGCACGAGCTTCGAGCCGGGAGATCTGTCGAGGAGGTTGAGTGCTCTGCGGGGCTTCCGCGGGAGCGAGGACTTTCTTGCCCTGGCTGGCGCGGCGAAACGCGTGCGAAATATTCTCTTGCAGGCGAAAGGGCGCGGCGATGTTACCGTGCCTGGGCAGAATGCGGAATTCCTGGGCGCGGAGGCCGAGAAGGAACTGGCTGCCGATCTGTTCGAAGCAGGGCAATATATGGCGCAGGATCGCGAGAGAGGGGCGTACGGGGCCGCGCTCGGACGACTGGCAGGGCTGAGAACGGTGGTCGACCGCTTCTTTGATGAAGTGCTCGTCATGGACCCCGACGACTCGCTGCGCCAAGCTCGCCTCGGCTTGCTCGCAAGTTTTGACCTGTTGGCCCATGAGATCGTGGATCTTTCGGAATTGGTTGTGGAAGGACAGTAATTGGAACGGAGCGCCAGTGTCCCGACACGGAAGTCCGTCGCGTATTTCGGCAAGTCCTCGGTGGTCCTGGCAAAGCGGGCCGACGACGGGATGCCGGGAGTATTCGGAGGAGGCACAACGCCGCCAGGGTCGCCCTTGGTCGGTGAGATATGTGACGAAGTTCCATGAGGGATACTAGCTCGAACCTGTGAAGCGCGTCTCCCCGGAGGGAGCGCCAAGGAGCATTCATGTCAGACAAGTTGATCTACTTCTTCGGAGCGGGTTCTTGCGAGGGATCCGCCTCAATGCGCGAACTTCTCGGAGGCAAGGGAGCGAATCTCGCCGAAATGGCAAAGCTCGGACTGCCCGTTCCCCCAGGGTTTACCATCACGACCGAGGTGAGCAACCACTTCAGCTCCCAGGGCGGGGAGTATCCGCAAGGGCTCAAAGGGGAACTCGAGGTCATGCTTTCGCGGCTCGAGAGCGCCATGGAGAAGACCTTTGGTGACCCAGCCAATCCGCTGCTGGTCTCCGTCCGCTCAGGTGCCCGCGCATCGATGCCCGGCATGATGGACACGGTACTCAACCTGGGTCTGAACGATACGACGGTCGAAGGGCTCGCCAAGAGTTCCGGCAACGAGCGCTTTGCCTGGGACGCCTACCGCCGTTTCGTGGCGATGTACGGTGACGTCGTGCTCGAGCTCAAGCCGAGTTCCAAGAAGGAGCGAGACCCCTTCGAAGTTGCGCTCGAGGCGATGAAAGACGCGCGAGGCGTCACGTACGATACGGAGCTGAGTGCCACCGATCTCAAGGAGCTCGTGGGTCAGTTCAAGGCGCTGGTCCTCGAGCGAAGCGGCCAGAACTTCCCCGAGGATCCGAAAGACCAGCTTTGGGGCGCGATCTCCGCGGTCTTCCGCTCGTGGGACAACCCCCGGGCGGCGGAGTATCGCCGCATGTATCACATCCCGTCCTCCTGGGGCACCGCTGTCAACGTTCAGGCCATGGTCTACGGTAATCTCGGTGAGGACTGCGCAACCGGAGTCGCCTTCACTCGCGATCCCGCAAGCGGCGAGAAGCAGATCTTCGGTGAGTATCTGATCAACGCCCAGGGTGAGGATGTCGTGGCTGGTACACGCACGCCGGAGCCGATTTGCAGCGCGCAGAAGGATCCGTCGAGGCCGGAGCAGAGGTCCTTCGAGGAGTTGATGCCGGCGGCCTACAAGCAGTTCCGTGAAATCACCGCCAAGCTCGAGACGCACTACCATGACATGCAGGATATTGAGTTCACGGTGGAGCGTGGCCGTTTCTTCATGCTCCAGACGCGGGCGGGTAAGCGCACCGGTCTGTCCGCAATTCGCATCGCGACCGACATGGTCGACGAAGGCCTGATCGATGCCCGCACGGCGGTCACGCGGGTCGAGGCGGACGCCATGGAGCACCTCCTCGCGCCGATCTTCTCGCCGACAGAGCTGCGAGCCGCCGAGAGCGACGGCCGTCTGCTTGCCTCCGGTCTCCCGGCGGGACCCGGCGCTGCCGCGGGCAAGATCGTGTTCCATGCGGAAGACGCGAAGGAACTGGGCAACAAGGGCGAGGCATTGATCCTCGTTCGCGTGGAGACCTCTCCGGAAGACGTGGGAGGTATGGAAGCTGCGAAGGGTGTGCTGACGGCGAGGGGAGGGATGACTTCCCACGCTGCCCTGGTTGCCCGGCAGCGCGGAAAGCCCTGCATCGTGGGTTGCGCCGCGCTCGAGATCGACTACGAAGCCGGCGAGATGCATGTTGGTGGCCGGACGGTCAAGGCCGGGGAGTGGATCAGCATCGACGGAACCACGGGCAAGCTCTACATGGGCGAAATGGCTGCCAACCCCTCGGAAGTCGTCGAGGTCCTGATCAAGAAGACCCGTGCTCTCGAGACGAGCGACATTGCCCGGCGCTATGTGCGGATGCTCGAGTGGGCCGACACGTATCGTAAGCTCGGCGTTCGCACGAACGCGGACACGCCGGAGCAATCTGCTGAAGCCATCAGTCTTGGTGCGGAAGGCATCGGCTTGACGCGTACGGAGCACATGTTCTTCGAGGGCAAGCGGATTACCGCGGTGCGTAAGATGATCATGGCCGACGACCTGGCGGGACGCCGTGCTGCTCTCGAAGAGATTCTCCCGATGCAGCGGAGCGACTTCGAAGGCATCTTCAGGGCGATGAAGGGCCGGCCGGTGACGATTCGGACCCTGGACCCGCCGCTCCATGAGTTCTTGCCTCACACAGCGGGGGAGATTGGGGAACTGGCTGGTGAGCTGGGGGTCAGCGTAGAGGCTCTCGAGGCCAAGATCGAAGCGCTTTCCGAGTCCAACCCGATGCTCGGTCATCGTGGCTGTCGTCTCGGGATCTTCTACCCCGAGATCACCGAGGTGCAGGCCCGTGCGATTCTCGAAGCGGCCTTGACGGTTCAGGACGAAGGGATTCCCGTCAAGCCGGAGATCATGATTCCCCTCGTGGGTTCAAAGACCGAACTGGCGAACCAGCGCGCCGTGGTTGAGAGAGTCGCGCAGACTGTGTTCAATGAGAAGGGCAAGACGGTCGACCATCTGATCGGCACCATGATCGAACTTCCTCGAGCCGCCCTGACCGCAGACGAAGTGGCGACGGCCGCGGAGTTCTTCTCCTTCGGTACGAATGACCTGACGCAGACAACCTTCGGTCTGTCTCGAGACGACGCGGGCAAGTTCCTGCCCTACTACATCGAGACGGGCGTCCTTCCCGCTGACCCCTTCCAGACTCTTGATATCGCAGGCGTGGGACAGTTGTTGCGAATGGGGGTCGAGAAGGGCCGCAGCACCCGTGCGGATCTCAAGGTCGGGATCTGCGGTGAGCATGGCGGCGATCCCAAGTCGATCGAGTTCGCCCATGAAGTTGGCCTGAACTACGTCTCCTGCTCGCCGAGACGCGTGCCGGTCGCGCGCGTTGCGGCCGCTCAGGCGGCGATTGAGCAAAGCTGATTGGCGGGGCCGGAGCACGACCTGGTGCTTCGGCTCCACCCGCTGGTTCCTGGAGTCCTCATGAAGAAAATTTTTGTTCTCGATACCAACGTCCTCTTGCACAACCCGGAGAGCCTCTTTCGTTTTGCGGATAACGATGTGGTCATTCCGATCGCGGTGATCGAGGAAATCGATCGTTTCAAGAAAGAACTCACCGAGGTGGGACGCAATGCGCGCCAGGTGTCCCGTTATCTCGACAAGCTCCGGAGCGAGGGCACGCTCACCGCGGGCGTTCCCACCGAACAGGGCGGATCGGTGCGGATCCACCTCGGCGTCCCGACGCCCAGGGATTTTCCCTTCATGGACGAGAAGAGCGCCGACATCCGTATCCTGGCGCTGGCCTGGGAGCTTTCGCGGACCCAGCCGCCGGTCGTCTTCATCACGAAGGACACCAATCTGAGGATCAAGGCCGACGCTGTTGGGGTGAATGCCTCCGACTACACGGAGGCAGAAAGTTTCGTGGATCCGGAAGAGCACTCCTACCACGAGATCACCGTGACGAAGCAGCTGCTCGATGCGCTTTTCAAGGACGGGGAGATTCCGCTCACGGCTCTGGCGGAGAACCAGATCGAGCCGAATGGATGTGTTCTACTCGTCGATGAGGAGAATCCGAAGCACACCGCCCTGGCGCGGCGCCGGGGGGGCACGGAGATTCTGCGTCCGCTTCATCTGCCGCGGGCCGTTTCGGGCATCTCGCCCCGCAACGTTGAACAGCGCTTTGCGCTGGACCTGCTCCTCGATGCCGAGCTTCCACTCGTGTCTCTCGTGGGCAAGGCCGGGACGGGAAAAACCCTTCTGGCTCTCGCAACGGGGTTGATGCTGACGGTCGACAAGAAGTACTACCGGCGCCTGCTTGTGGCGCGGCCGATCTTCCCCATGGGTCGAGACCTCGGCTATCTGCCGGGGGATCTTGATGAGAAGCTTCGTCC
Source organism: Acidobacteriota bacterium (assembly GCA_024763475.1). Lineage (GTDB taxonomy): Bacteria > Acidobacteriota > Polarisedimenticolia > J045 > J045 > JANTFM01. Next base: position 19,743 of record JANTFM010000015.1, read on the forward strand.
CTGGATGCAGCCGATCTTCGACAATCTCGAGTATCTGCTCGGCGGCGATGAGACGCACGATATGGTGGAGGGCATCCATCCCGTCGATCACCTGATCGATCGGGGTTTGTTGGAGATTGAGGCCCTGACCTACATCCGCGGCCGCTCTCTTCCACGCCAGTACATGATCGTGGACGAAGCTCAGAACCTGACGCCCCACGAGGTTAAGACGGTGATCACACGGGCGGGGGAGGGCACGAAGATCGTGCTCACGGGCGATCCGGACCAGATCGACAACCCCTACGTTGACGCGGCATCGAACGGACTAAGCTATGCGAGTCGCCGGCTGCGGGGTGAAGATATGGCCGGCACGATCACGCTGAGTCGCGGGGAGCGCTCGCCGCTCGCCGAGATGGCTGCAGATCGGCTCTGATCGGGGAACGCCCGGCGGGCTCACGACAGGTCCTCTGCGGCATTCCCGGTCGCCCTCGCCACGCCGGAATCTTGAATGCGTCTTCGTGCGCACGCTCCGTGCTCGCGCGTCGGGTGGGTTTGACGAAGCGGCATCCGGGTGCTAGTTTGCGGGTCTTCGATTGCTGGATGGGTGCGCCGCTGCGCAGGATGAACCGTAGACACAGAGTGTTTGGGAGAATCGATGCGGAAGCGAGAGATCGATCGATTCCGAAAGCTCCTGGAGGAGAAAAAAGCCAATCTCCTCGAGCGTTTTTCGCGTTCTGCCAGCGAGGGACGATCCAGCGTTCCCGAAGGCGGTGAAGACTACGTCGATGACGCGGTGACCAACTACACTCGCGAATTCATGCTCTCCCTCTCGTCGATGGAGCAGCGCCAGCTAGCGATGATCGAAGGCGCACTTCAGCGCATCGAAGACAAGGTCTATGGCGAATGTGCGGAGTGTGGCGAAAACGTGAGTCTGGTGCGTCTAAAGGCTGTTCCCTGGGCGGCACTATGCGTGCAGTGCCAGGAGAAGGCTGAGAGCGAAGGAGCAACTGGCAGCTCGATCCGCTGACTCCCGCCCGAGGATCCACGATGCGGGAATGTTCATGAGCCCTGTGCCCGAAATCCGATGAAGCGGGCAACGAAGCGTTTCTTGTTGGCCTTCGTCTCGTTGGCTTGCGTCCTGGCCGCCGGGTTGGCTCTCTGTACGAGTTCTCCATTTGAGAACTGGCTCGCCGATCGGATCGTGAGTGCAGCCCGGGCGCGGGGCGTGGCGCTTCAGATCGATGATCTGGACGTTCATCCCTTGAGCGGCGAGGCGGAGCTCTCCGGCCTCGTAGTGACGTCCGGCGCGGGCCGCGTGCACGAAGTGGATGTCGATCACCTACGCCTTGCGATCGCGAGGCTTTCGCTGCTGCGCGGAGTCGTTCGGCCCCTGGTTGTGGAAGCCGAAGGGCTTCGCGTGCAGATCGCGCTCGAGGAAAGTGGCACCCCCGGGGGTTTTGACCCGGCACTGATCTCCCGCCTGCATCGCGTGCGCATCGCGGGTGGTGAGCTTGTGTTGGGCGACAGGAGCATCCCGTTTGCGGTCGATGCCGAGGGACTGCGTGCCCGTCTCGATGGTCAGGGTGGCGAACTCTCGGGCGCGCTCTCGGCGGGTCCGCTTCGGCTGGAGTATGGCGGTCGTCCCGCACAGGTGTTCGAGGAGCTGTCTGCTCGGCTGAACTGGCGTGCCCCCCGACTCTCCGTGCCGCGGATTCATTTGGCGGGAGCTCTCGGGCAGGTGGACGCATCCGCTGCTCTGCGTTGGGACCGTGAGGGAACGCTTCACTTCAGTGGGGGTGCAAGAGCCGAATGGCAGCTGGAGGACGTGCCGTTTCAAGCGTTGGCGGGATCGCGCGGCCCGATGTCCTCTCGTGCGAGCTTTGAGGGAGAGTGGCCGGGTGCCTGGGTTGTGCACGCCAGCGTGGACTCCCGGGGCCCGCTCGAAGCCGGAGGCGTCTCGCTGGAGGAAGCCCACGCCGATCTGGTGGCGCGAGATGGGGAAGTGGTGCTGCGCAGCCTGCGGGGCACAAGTCGCCAAGGATCGGAGTTCGAGGGGTGGAAGGGACGCTTCGCGGGTGGGCAGCTCGCGCTCGAAGGAAGAACAACGCTCCTCCTCGAAGAACTGCTCGACAGCGGCGGTCTTGCCTCGGATCTGGCGAGCGCTGCGCTCGAACTCGAGGTCTCGATGGCTGGGGCGCCGGGGACAAGCGATCTCCAGTGGTCGGCTTCCGGAGAGATATTGCCTGGTGCGGGCGAGCACCCCGTTTCGGGTTCGCTTCATGCTGAATTCCGTGCTGGGCGCGGATCATCACGGGTGGATGGCCTCTGGGACGGTGCAACACTTGGGGCGACGCTGCTGTGGGAAGGCCTCGGGGCCGAGCCTTCGTGGCAACTCGACGCGTCGGTAGACAGCCCCGGAGGAGCTTCCGGACGAGAGCTCCTCAGGGTGCTGTTTCGAGAACTTGCAACCCGTGGAATCGAAATCCCCGACTCCTTCAAGCCCGATCCGCGAGGACAGATGGCTGCTGATGTCTCCCTCTCGGGCAAGGCCCGCAAGGTCCTGGGCGGAGAGATCACGGCGCGGGTGGAAAGGCCCGCCTTCTCGGACACACTCTTCGACTTGGGCGAGATTCGCTTAGACCTGGGCCCGACGCGTCCACACTGGTGGCTGAACGCCCGCCTGGCACGGGTCGATGGCTGCGGCGTGTTCGTTGAGGCGGCTGGGCACCCTTCTGCTGTGATCCACCTCGAAGTCAACGCCCGAGAGACGCCCCTGTCGCTGGCTCGTCATTTTCTCGCGCCGGGGCGCCTGCACACCGTGTTGTCTGCACTGGAAGGGGAGGTGAGCGGGAATCTCAGTGGGGAGTGGGGTCCGTCCGGTCCGGAACTCTCCTTCCTCACGAGCATCGACGGATGGGCGCCTGCGGGAGGAAGGGGCCGTTTGAACGCGAGTGGTCGTTGGAGCGGAGACTCTCTCATGATCGGGACCTCGACGCTGCAGGCGCCGGGAACACGGGCCTCGTTCAGCGGAGAACTCTCCTTGCCGGGAGCCGCGCAACGACCGTTCCGGGCGGATGGCGCCTTCGAGGTGTCCACCGAGTTGGGGACCCTGCTGCCCCCGCTCGGTG
>JANTFM010000016.1 GCA_024763475.1 Acidobacteriota bacterium
GGCCGATCTCAACGATCCTGTCTTCAGGCAACGGCTCGAAGCGACGGACAAGACTCTCGGCCAAAGCGGAGTCGGCCAGAAAGTTCTGACCCCACTTCCTGCGCGGCGGCGGTCCCTCGCTCGTTCTGCGAATCGTCATGGTGTCATTGTCTCAAAAGCTGAGGCGTCCCAGAAGCGGATTCGACATCGTTGGCAAGGGCGGTTGCGCCTGGCGATGAGTCCAAGAGGATGCCGCTCATCCAGCCTGCCACGATCAAGTCGTCTTTGGACCTGCTGTCGACCCTCGAGACCTACAGGGCACGTATCAAACCCCAGAAACGGGCCGACTTGGTGAAATGCAGGTCGTAGACCGGAACGCGACTCGCGAAGCGGCCCACCAGCTCTGTGAGCCCAGTGTGTGGAATGCCGAGTTCATGAACAAAGGGAACGCTCGCCGAGACCGTGGCCACAGCCCGAGCCAACCCCAGGCGAGAGAGGCGATCCTCGCTGTCCTGGCGCAGGCGGAAGGCGCCGCGAATCGGGAACTCGCCCTTGAGACGCTTCTCGGCGGGATAGACCATGTAGAAGGGTACGGCACACGCAAACGGCTCCTCGCCGCTCACGTCGATCAACACCATGTCATCCGAGAGCGCGTCTCGCGGCATTGAGAAGGCCGTTGCCGTGCTCTTGCCGGCTCCCGAGGGCCCGAAAAAGAAGTGGCAGTGCGCGTCTTCGAGAATGCCTGCGCCATGCAACAGAAAGGACTCGTTCTCCACGGCGAGCAGCTGCAGGGCGACCCGCAGAAAATTCTCCACCGACATGGCGAAACGATCCCACAAACGATCCGTCAATACGAGTTCCCCCCGACCCGCCTCCAGGTCGAACCATCCGTCCTGCCAGTGCGATCGAAGGCAAAACGCGCGTCTGCCTGTTGATTGGACGTCAAGGACCGTGATCTCGTCCGGAGGCGGTAACGGCACCACCGTTCTCGGCCCTTCCTCTCGGCAAGCGATGACGAGATCGGGGGTACTATCGTCCCCGGGAGCCTGGGCAAACGGTGCATAGTGCTCTTCCACGAAGGGCGTCCAGGCCGTGGGAAGGTCCACGAGCCGCACTCGGCTGCGCCCGAGACTCAGATCGAAAGTGCAACGTCCCTCGGGTACCGGGTGCCGGTAGTCTCGGCTCTCGCGGGGCAGCTGTGGTGTCTCGGAGTCGCTCATCTGGTCCTCATTGGTTCCACCGTGGACTGCGCCTTTTTAGCACAAACCTGGTCGCGGGCCACACGAATCGGATCCACCAGGAGCGCCAGCCCGCCCTCGCGGAGGATCGCCGCTCCACTCCACGGCGCCAACCGATCAAGAGGGGCGCCGAGAGGCCGAACGACAATTTCTTGTCGGCAGAGAACACGATCGACCATGAGTGCCAGCGGTGCGCCCGCGTGCTCGACGATCAGCGCGGCACCTGATGCTCCGCTCCCGATGCTCCTCGTCCTTTGCGGTGAGCCATCGCCTGGCATGGCCAGGTCTTCGACGAGTTCCGCCGGACTGCGGGCCGACATCGTCATTTCAGGAGCATTCGGTGGCGGCCCATCGCGGCCCGAGGCGCCGAGAACTGGTGAGGGTGAGGAGGAGTTTGCGGTACGGGATACTGGGGACTCCTCACCAGACTCGTCGACCCCGATCCGTTGCGCCAACGAGCAGCGTCTCACCGATGAGAGGCGGCGAGCCGCGGGTCCAGACTCCGCGAGCACCTGGACCTCGCTCACGCTCGAGACGGGAATCGCGAAGCGCTGCCCGCCTGCCACCACGAGAAATACGTCGATCATCGCCACCTTGGCAGGGATGAGGATCCGCGCCGTAAACCCACGGCCAGGGGCGGAGCTGAGAACCAGCCGCCCTCCCAACCCTTCAGCTTCCCTCCTGACGCTCGCCAGTCCTACCCCTCGACCAGCAAGGGGCCGCGCCTCCTTGCGACTGGACATACCGGGGGTGGCGAGCCATTCGAAGAGTTCCTCGACCGAGGGGGCTTGCAGCGACTCTGCGGCGATCAACCCCTTGCTCAGCGCCCGGTCGCGAACGTCCAGAGGATCGACGCCGCGTCCGTCGTCCTGGACCTCGAAGCACAGTTCGTCCCCGGAACGATGGACATGGAGTTCCACGCGGCCCCGCTCGTCCTTGCCGGCCTCGAGACGCTCGGCTGGCCGCTCCAGACCGTGCATGACCGCGTTTCGCAGTAGATTCCCCAACGGATCCAGCATGCGTTCGAGAATCGCGCGATCAACCTGCACGGACTCGCCCTCGACGCGAAACGCGATACGAATCTCCTGCTCCCGCGCCCAGCGCCGCAACGCGTCTTCGAGCACCGGCACGAGGCCGCGCACCGGAAGCAGGCGCAGCTCCAGCACCTCCCGGCGCAGGTCGCGCATCGAAGCGCCGAGCGCATCACGAAGCGCGGAGAGGGTAGGGTCCTCGGGAAGGCCGAGATGGTGTTCGAGCCGCTGCTGCGTCGACGACAGTCGCAGCATGATCTCCATGAGCCGGTCAAGACGTTCGGGCTCGACGCGCAGCGAGGGCAGGCGGATGGCTCCTTCCTCAACAGGACCGGCGCGCCCAGGCGTCACAGGAACCGCGACGGGAATTCGCGACTCCTGATCGACAGCATCGATGAGGCTGGCGAGGCGATCCAGACCTGCCTCGAGAACCTGGCGGAAGTCCGCGGCAGGCTCGGCTCGGCCACGACGAAGCGCGTCCAGCGCATCCTCCGCGGCATGCGCTTCCTCCATGATGTTATCGAGCGCCAAAGACGCCGCCATGCCCTTGATAGAATGGAAGTTACGGAAGAGATCGCTAACGCCAGCTCCCGCCGCGTCCTCCCGCGCCAGGCACTCGCGCGCTTCGACAAGGTGCCGTCTCGCCTCCTCGAGAAAGACGGGCAGCAGGTCCGGGCGACTCATGTGATGGCCTCTGACGAGCGACTGAGCAGTCCAACGGTACGCTCGAGATACGCTTCATCGACCAGAGTGAGATCCTCATCCGCCTTGTCCGCTCGACGAAGAGTGGTCTCCCGCGTCACCAGCACGCCAAGATGCTCATGAGGAGAAGCGAAGGTCAACACACTCACCTGAGAGCGGGGACCATGCCTTGACGAACGCTCGTCAGGATCCTGCACGGCAGCAGAATCGCAGCTGAAGCACTGCTGACTAGACCCCCTTTTCCGCGAATCCTCGTCAGGCACTCCCGCGATGCTCCTCGGACTCGCGAAATGCGGGCCGTGAATCTGCTCCATTGCGCCTCGCGTTTCTCGACCGCATACGGGACGCGGCCAGGAGGGAAGAAACAGGGAAGGGCAGAGAAGGGTGACAGCCCGCCCCCGGGCCTCACCGAGTCCGATCACTCCCTGAGGCGCACCCGGCACGGGAATCAGCTCGTCAACCTGCTCGATTCGACCCGTGATCCCCAGGGGGAGGCGCAGCGATCCGCCCGTCCACTCGAGCACCAGTGGAGCGCCAGGCTGCGCTCGATCCCGCCTCACCGGCTTCCTCCCACCCGGAAGGTGTTGCAGAGACTCTTGAGCCGCTCCGAGGTATCCGCCAAGCCCGCCGCAGAGTCCGCCATGGAGTCCATGGACTCGTTGTGCCGCACAGCGGCCATGGAGGTTTCCTCGATACCCGTCGCTCCCTCCCGTGAGATGCGGCTGATCTCCTCGATCGCCCGCACGAGGTCCTCTGTCCCGTCGTTCTGCGCCGACGCACGTGCCGTGATTTCCTCCATCCGCTCGAGGAGTGGCCCCGCGCTTCCCGCGATCTCGCGCAACACGTCCCGAACCCCACTGACGACGCTGCGTCCCGTTCGCCCGGCATCGGTGGTCTCACGTATGGCCGCGATCACAGGTCCCGCACCCGCGTTGATCTGGTCGGCAAACGCCGAGATCTTCTCCGCGTAGCGGCCCGCACGTTCTGCAAGCAGCCGGACTTCCTCAGCCACGACCGCGAAACCCTCGCCGTGCTCGCCAGCGCGGGCAGCCTCGATCGCGGCGTTGAGCGCGACCATGTGCGTCTGCTGGGCGATGTTCGCGATCATATCGACGGTCTTGTTGATCGAAGACGCCTGCCGCTGGAATCCCTCGACCGCACTGGTCATCCGATCAACCTGCCGGCCAATCTGTTCGAGTTCCTCGTCCGCGCGTTCCGCGAGTTCCCGCCCATGCCTCGCGGCATCCTCCGTGCGCCGGGTGAGCTTGAGGGCGTCGTCCGCACCCGTGCCGATGTGTTCTGCCTCCCGAGCCATCTGCCGCGTGATCTGCTCGGTCTCGTAGATCCGTTCCACCGTGCGCTCGGCTCCCCCTGCCAGCCGGGTCGCGGTGGACGCGATCTCCTCGGTGAGACCTGACAGTTGATGGGCCGTGTCCGACAAATCCCTCGCAGAGGTGGAGACATGATCAGAGGACCCCTGGAGTTCACCAAGAACCTCGACCAGTGTCTTGCGCATTGCCGAAAAAGACTCCGCAAGATCCTCGATTTCATCCCTACCAAGCAGATCCCGACTGGCCGGAATCCGTGCGCTGAGATCCCCCTCGGCGATCACCCGAGCCGCGTGCGCCAGGCCGGAGAGGCGGCTCGAGAGTCGATGGGCCAGCAGCACGGCCCCACCCAGCCCGACCAGCATCAGCGCGAAGAGAGACACGAAAAATGCCCCCATGCCGAGTTGTTTCTCGAGAAAACGCGCTGCGAGCACCGCGGCTCCGGAGAGCACGGCGACCAGCATGAAGGACGCGGCCAGTTTGTTCTTCATCGACGCAGAATTCCTCCTGCCGCTCCGCGTAGGATCGAAACGGATCGGCACACCTTGGAATATAGGGATTCCACGCGGCACAAGACCACGTGAGCGCTATCCTCTTTCGTGAAGTCAAGGAGGCTGGACGCCATGACGCAACGCTTACCCGCCGGCATCTACATCCACATTCCTTTCTGCCGGGAGCGCTGTGCTTATTGCGACTTCGCCATACTCACCCGCCAGTACAAGCGCAGCGCGACCTATGCCGACGCGATCGTCTCCGAGATGAGAGCCTTCTCGTCCCGCTACGGTCGACTGGATGCCGACACGCTCTATTTCGGCGGAGGCACGCCCTCTTCGGTCCCCAGCTCGGAACTGGCCCAGCTCATCTCGGCTGCCCGCCAGGCGTTCAGACTGGCTCCAACGGCAGAGATCTCGATCGAAGCCAACCCGGAGGACGTGAGTGAGAGGACCGCGAGGGCGTGGTCTGCCCTCGGCGTCAACCGCATCACACTTGGCGTTCAATCCCTTGATAAGAAGGGACTTGAACGACTTGGGCGACCTTCCACCGTGGAGGACGCACTCGAAGCGCTGCAACGGCTCCGCTCGGCGGACTTCATCAACCTGGGTGCGGACATGATCTTCGGAGCTCCCGGCCAGTCGCTGGAGAACTGGCAACGCGAGATCGAGCGCGTCATGGACCTGGGACTGGATCATCTCTCCTGCTACGCCCTCGAGATGACTGGGCGGACGCCGCTGGTGAGAGCCGTTGAGCGGGGAGATCTGCCACCGACGGACCATGACCTTCTTGCAGATATGTACGAGCTGACCCGAGCGCGTCTCATGGGGGACGGCTGGGAGCACTACGAGATCTCGAACTTCGCAAGACCGGGAAAACGATCGAAACATAACCTAAAGTACTGGAGTGACTTCTCTTACGCAGGATTCGGGCTCTCTGCCGCTTCCTATGTCGAGGGGGAGCGCTGGACCGCCCCCCGCGGCTTCGCCGACTATTTGCGCTGGGCCCAGGGTGGTTGCAACCTGGCGGAGAAGGAAGCCTACGATCCGTGGCTGAGGGCGGGGGAAGCCATCGCCTTCGGCATGCGCCGGACCGAGGGGGTCGATCTGCGTCGTGTTGCGGGCACCCATGGCCACGACGCGGTGAATGGGCGGCGCGAGATCCTGGACCAGGCCGTCTCCCGAGGCCTCGCTGATCGGCAGGGTTCGAGAATCCGGCTCAGCGAACGCGGCCTGCTCCTCGCCGACGAGATCTTCATCGACTTGCTCTGAGATCCCGGACAAGTCAGGAGCCCATGGGTTATTATCCCTTGGCGCGGCGACCTGACTCGCTCGGTGATGTGTTGTGCCCACCGAGTACATCCCCCCCGCACGGTCCGTCGCCTTTTCATGGAGGTCTTGTGGATTTTTGGTTGAACGAAGAACAGGAGATGATTCGGGATGCAGCCCGAGATTTTGCCGCCAAGGAAATCGCTCCCCACGTACGTGAGTGGGATGAGAAGGCTCACTTCCCCCGTGAGGTCTTTCGCATGGCGGGCGAGCTCGGATTCCTTGGCGTCCTCGTCCCCGAGGAGTACGGTGGCGCGGGACTGGGCTACGTCGAGTACATCACGATCATCGAAGAGATTTCCAAGGTCGATCCGTCCATCGGCCTTGGCATTGCGGCTCACAACAGTCTTTGCACGGGCCACATCCTGCAGTTCGGCAGTGAGACACAGAAGAAGAAATACCTGCCGAAGCTGGCTACCGGAGAATGGATCGGCGCCTGGGGACTGACCGAACCGACCGCGGGCTCAGACGCCGGCGGCACGCGGACCACGGCGGTGCGCGATGGCAACGAGTGGGTCCTCAACGGAGCAAAGACTTTCACAACCCACGCCGGTGTCGGCCAAGTGGCCGTGCTCGTCGCGGTCACGCAGCCCGGCAAGAAGCACCATGGAATCTCCGCGTTCATCGTCGAGACCGATCGCCCGGGCTACAGCGTCGGCAAGCACGAGGACAAGCTCGGCATGCGCGCTTCAGACACCTGCGAGGTCGTACTCCAAGACTGCCGGGTTCCGGCGGATGCGTTGATCGGAGCAGATGGAGACGGCTTCAAAGCCGCGATGGGCGTCCTCGATGGCGGCAGAATCTCGATCGCTGCGCTGGCCCTCGGGCTGGGCGCCGGGGCTCTCGGCCATGCGATCGAGTACGCGAAGGAACGCAAGCAGTTCGGCAAGGCCATCGGCAGTTTCGGCACCATCCAGGCCAAACTCGCCGACATGGCCACCGAGGTCGATGCCGCCCGCCTGCTGACTTACCGCGCCGGCGCCCTCAAGGACCGGGGGAAGACCGTGACCCGCGAATCCGCCATGGCGAAACTCTACGCCTCTGAGGTCTGTGTCCGGGTGTCCTCGGACGCCATCCAAGTGTTCGGTGGCTATGGCTTCACCAAGGACTACCCGGTAGAAAAGTACTTCCGCGACTCCAAGCTTTGCACGATCGGGGAGGGAACCTCCGAGATCCAACAAATGGTGATCGCCCGCCAGCTCCTCGGGCGTCTGTGAGACGGGGTACGGAGAGATGAAGGGAGTCATCCAACGCCTGGACCATATCGGTATCGCCGTCCGCGACTCCCGGGAACGACTGGGATTCTGGGCGGACCTGCTGGGCCTGGAACTCGAGCGAGCGGAAGCCGTGCCCAGCGAGGGCGTGCGGACCTGGTTCCTCGATGCGGGCCGCACACACATCGAACTCCTCGAGTCTCTCGACGAGCAGGGCCCGATCGCGAAATTCCTGAAAAAGAAAGGCGAGGGGATTCACCATCTCTGCCTCGAAGTCGATGACGTGGATGCGATCCTCCTTCGGCTCACGGCGAGAGGGATTGATCCGCTGTCTCCGGGAGTGCGAGACGGCGCGGGAGGCTGCCGCGTCGCGTTCTTCCATCCGAAGGTCACGGGCGGAGTCCTCCTCGAACTGAGTCAAAAGCCCAGGGAGACCACTCCGCGTCAGGAGTTGCCCTTCAGTCCTGGCCATCTTGTCGTGCTCTATCTGTCGAATCCGCGCGAGCGCCTCGTCGGCGTCATCCGCTCACTCGACGCCACCGGACTCTCGCTCGAAGGCATGGACCTCGAAGCATGGGATGACTGGGTCTCCCAGCATGCCCGCGCCGAAGAGTCTCCGATCTCCCCCTCGCTCCAGTATTTCCCTATGTCGCGAGTTGACAAGATGCTGGCCGATCAAGACAGCCCCAACCTGCCATCCTTCACGCGCCGCTTCGAAGAGCGGACCGGCAGACGCCTCAGTGAGACCCTGACCGGGCTTCTGGAGTCCGGATCATGAGTTCTACGGGAGACAAGAAGAAGACCAACAGCAAGGACTCGGCGGCAGGGAAGGCGAAGGCTCCGGGCAAGACGATCGCGGTGCCCGTCCAGGAACTGCTCGGCGGACTTGCTGCGCCGATCCCCGCCGGCGATGAACTTGCACAGATCCCAATCCCCGACGGCTGGGAGATCGTGCTCGATGTCCTGGACGGTCCGCAAGTCGGGACCTCCTTCTCGATCCGGCGCTCGCGGGTCCTGATCGGGCGCGAAGGCGTAGACATCACGATCGACGACCCCAAGGTGTCACGGCAACACGCAAGCCTCGAGACCTACGGCTCGACCTGCGTGCTGCTCAAGGATCTCTCCTCGACCAACGGTTCTTTCGTGGGCGGCCGCCGGGTCAACTCGGTGGAGCTTCAGGACGGAGACGAGATTCGCGTCGGATCCACGCGCCTCGTGATCACGATTGGCACGCCACCCTAGTGCCCCGACACGAAAAACCGTCACATCCTTCGCCGGCACGGTATTCAGGAGCACAAGATGAACCCTCGTATTGGCGGATCCGCGCGATGGCTCGCGGGTCTCATCATCGCCCTCACGATCCTTCCGGGTCTGTGCCTCGCCGCGGACTCTCCCAAGGTCGCGTGGCGTAGCTTTGGCCCCGCAGCCTTCCGCGCGGCCCAGGATGCAGACCGCCTGATTCTCCTGGTCCTGGAGCTTCCCTGGAGCGCCAACACGGCGAGGGCGCGGGACACCGTCTGGAGCGACGAGGAGGTCTCGCGAATCATCGGAGACGATTTCATCGCGATCCGGGAACGCGCAGACCTTCGGCCCGACTTGGCACGACGCTTCCCCGCAGCGGGCTGGCCCAGCGTGAGCCTTCTGCTCCCCGACGGATCGCCGCTCTACCTCAAGGCCACCGAGATCAAGGAACCGCACCTGATGCGGGTCGCCATGCTCCCCGCAAAGACGATGGCCAGCTTCCTCTTTCACGGGTCCCGGTATTATCAAAGCGTGCGAGAGGAAGCGATCCGGATAGCGCGAGAGGAAGAAGAGAGTGCGCGGCGAGAGAGTCTTCTCACGAAAGGCGAAGCAGCGAAAGAAAACACCTGGAGTGCCGTCGACCGAATGAAGGGTGCCTTCGACACGGAGACGCGCTACTTCGGCGGTCCACCGCGTCTCCCACAGTTCGATCTCCTTGAACTTCTGTTCGTCTTATCCGCAGAGAACGAGAATCCTTGGCAAACCCTCGCAGAGGCCTCTCTCGAGACCCTCTACAGCAAACTCCTGGATCCCGAGAGCGGAGGCATCTATCGCATGGCGGTCGGCGCCGACTGGGAGCAGCCGCAGAAGGAACGGCTACTGGAAGTCAACGCCCGCACTCTCGATCTCCTGACCCTCGCCTATCGCAGGGATGCGCATGCCCGCTGGCACAAGCGTGCCGACTCGCTGAGTTCCTTTCTCATAGAGACCCTGGGCAACGAGGACGGATCTTTCGCGGGTGCCGCCTGTCGCGAGTGCCCCAAGGGCCGGAGCGAGGCCGTCCTCTCGGGTGCCAACGGCCTGGCCGCCTCGGCGCTGATCCACGCGGGATCTGCTTTCGGAGAAGAAAAGCTCGTTTCGAGGGGTCTCGACGCCGCGCGTTTTCTCCTCGAGAAGCGCTACCGCAAGGGCAGGGGCGTCCCGCGGGCCGTCGTCGGACGGGTCGGGGTTCCCCAGGAGAGCTTGAATCTCGCAGACCAGGGCGAGGTCGCCTGGGCTTTCCTCCGAGCCTGGGAGGTTACGGGAGACAGGGCTTTTCTCGACGCCGCACGGGACTTGGCACGCGTCACCCTGACCCTTCTGCGCGACAAGAAAAGTGGAGCCCTCAGGGACATCGCAGCGACCCCTAGCGGCCCCCTCCCGTTGCGCCGCAGCCTCTATCCGATCGAGGCGAATTCGCGCATGGTCCGCGTGCTCGTCAGGCTCTACTACTACAGCGAACGCAAGGACAAGATCTTCCGCACGGCCGCCCGGGATATTCTCGATGCGTTCGCAAACTCCTACAGGAAGCCGACGATCCTGATGCCGTCCTACGCACTTGCAAACTACGAGTACTTCTTTGCTCCGATGAGTGCGGTCGTCGTCAGCCGTCGTGGGGCACCCGAGTCGGATCGGCTGAGGCAGGCCGCGCTGGGCTCTGATTTTCCCTTCCTGCTCATCACCTCGCTGAGCAACGAAGACGACACCGAGAAGATCGTCGAGGCAGGCTTTGCGATCCAGGCCGATGCCGGCCTGCACTCGTTTTACGACGGGCTCAAGGGGCGCAGGGTCTCGGATCCCCGAGCGGTGCGTGCGGGACTCTACGACCTGCGAATGATGCGGGTCGAACAACGAGAGGCCGTAAAGAAGGCTCGTACGCCCGAAGCCGCACCGAAGATTCGCGGGCGCTAGCAAGGACGATACAAGGAGCAGCTGATGAGCCAACCCGACACGGCGGCCCGTGCGCATCTCGGAATTCTCGGTGGTAGTGGGCTGTACAAGATCGAAGGGCTCGAAGAACTAGAATCCCTCGAGATTGATACACCCTTCGGATCTCCCAGCGATGCGATTCTCCTCGGCAAGCTCGAGGGCTTGCCGCTAGCTTTTCTGGCGCGCCATGGGCAGGGACACCGGATCATGCCCACGGAGATCAACTTCCGCGCAAACATCTACGCGATGAAGAGTCTCGGGGTGGAGTACCTCGTCTCGGCCTCCGCCGTGGGCTCGCTCGCGGAAGAGATCCAACCCCTCGACGTGGTCATTCCGGACCAGTTCATCGACCGGACCCGGCACAGGCAGGATAGCTTTTTTGGGGACGGTATCGTGGCCCACGTCTCCCTCGCGGATCCCTTCTGCCAACCCTTGAGCCTCGCGCTCGCCTCCGCCGCTCGAAAAAGCGGCGCGACCGTGCACGAGGGGGGGAGCTACCTCTGCATGGAAGGCCCCCAGTTTTCCACGCGAGCGGAATCGCAGCTCTACCGCAGTTGGGGAGCCAAGGTCATTGGAATGACGAACCTCCAGGAAGCCCGACTCGCCCGCGAGGCTGAAATCTGCTTCGCGACGATGGCCCTGGTCACCGACTTCGACTGCTGGAAGACCGATGAAGATCCCGTCACCGTCGACGCCGTGATCGAGCGCCTGCTCAAGAATGCCGCCCGGGCGAAGGACGCGATCCGCCATCTGGCACGCGCGCTTCCCGCCTCGCGGACCTGCGGCTGTTCGACCGCGCTGTCGAACGCGATCATCACGTCCCGCGAGCGGATTCCCGAGAGTGCCTTCCGGCGCCTGCAACCCATCGTCGCACGCGCCATGGGCCGCAACGACTGATGTCCTCCCGGAGTTCGGGGAAGGTCCCCGCCGCCACCCGCTGGGCCGCGCTCTTGTTCCTCTCTGCACCAATCGCAGCCTACCTGGCCTTCCTGACCAGCCTTGGCTGGGCAGCACCCCTGCTCGGCGGACTCGCAGCCTGGCTCTGGCTCAAGAGGAACGCAGAGCGCTCCGTAACGAGATGTGTCCTCTTTCTGCTCGGCTGGGCAGCGCTTCTTTCATTGACCACGATTCTGCTCTCGTTTCTCTTGCCGGAGCAGGCGGCCCACGTGATCCCGCGGGGCAGTGCCTATTGGCAGGAGATGATCGAATTCGTCCGCACCGGCGGAGGGACGGAGGGCACCCCCGCGCTCTTCATTCCCGAGCATCTCCTCCATCTCGGCATCTTCCTGCTGCTGGCCCTGGTCACAGGGGGCCTGCTCGCCCTGGTGCTCGGGGCCTTCCTGATCGGCTATATGTCCTATTACGTCGCCCAGGTGGCCCTCCACGCAGAGGAGCCGGTCCTGGCGGTCCTCCTCGCCTGGCACCCCTGGGCCCTGCTTCGCGTCGTCGCGTTCCTCATTCTCGGGGTGTGCTTCGCGCGGCCGCTTCTGCTTCGGCGCGATCCTCGCGTCGCCTTGAGCGAAACCAAGGGCCCGCTGTTGCTCGCCTCGGTGCTCTGGCTGGGCGACCTGCTACTCAAGGCAGCGCTCGCACCCGTCTGGTCAGCCCTGATCCGGTCCTGGGCAGGCGTGAGCGTCCCATAGAGTTCCGCGGGGTGGTCCCCACGCCGCCCTGATGCTATTCTCCCGCAGGTTCCTTCAGGCATTGCATCATAGCTAAGGCGTTCTGTGGGAAAGCTTTCCGAGCGCCCGTTTCATGAAAGGCAGGTTTCATGCGCCAGCTAGCCGGCAACCTCGACGCCTCTGGCCTCTCGTTCGCCATCGTGCTCGCCCGCTTCAACAGCCGCGTCAGTGACACTCTGCTTTCCGGCGCGATCGACGGGCTTGTTCGCCATGGCGCAGACGAAGAGAAGATCACCGTGCTACGGGTGCCGGGATCTTTCGAGATTCCTCCGGCCCTCCGCGCCATGGTCGACAGCACCGACCAGCGCCCTGATGCCCTGATCGCGCTTGGCGCCCTGATCCGTGGTGAGACGCCGCACTTCGAGAACCTGGCCGCAGTCGTCACGCGCGCACTCGAAAAGATTTCGGAGAGTTCGGGTCTTCCGGTCGCGAATGGCGTGCTCACCTGCGATACGATGGACCAGGCTCTCGATCGGGCCGGTGGGAAGGTCGGCAACAAGGGCTTCGAGGCCGCGATGACAGCCATAGAAATGGCCAACCTGATGCGCAGGATCTGAGTGGGCGCATCGGACCCCATGGCTGTCCGGTGTTTATCCTCCGCGGCTTGCATCCGCGAGGCACGGCAAAGGAAACGCGTGAATGGGCGCGAGACACGAAGGGCGCGAAGCGGCCCTGCGCATGCTCTACCAATCCGAGCTATCGGGGGATGGCATGGAGTCCGTGGTCAAGACCTACTTTCGAAGCGACCTGCTCGATGACTCGCTGGGCGAGACGAGTCGCCGCTTCGCGGAGCACCTTGTTCGCGGCATCGTAAAGCGAAGAGAGGAACTCGATCGTCTGATCACTCAGGGATCGTCCCACTGGCGCATCGAGCGTATGGCGGCGGTAGACCGCAACGTCCTCCGTCTGGCGCTCTTCGAGCTGGTCGATGACCCGGAGACTCCTGCCCCCGTGATCCTCGACGAAGCCGTGGAACTCGCGAAGCTCTACGGGGGCGAGGAATCCGGCGCCTTCGTCAACGGGGTGTTGGATGGAATCCGCAAACAGCTCGGCTCCGGCGAGTTCCGCCGTGGCTAGCCATTCCCGGCTCTGGCTGCTCCCTCTCTGCGCCTTTCTCATGACGGCCTGCGGCTATCACCTTGCCGGCAGGGGAGGCGAGAGTTCGTTCATTCCCGAAGGCGTAAAGACGATCGCCATTCCGTCCTTCGGCAACGAGACCGACCAGGCCGAGCTGGGCTCGCGAATCACCGAGGCCCTGATCAACGAGTTCGTGCGCCGAGGCCGCTACGAGATTCTCGCGAGCTCCAAGGGTGCCGATGTCCTGCTTGAGGGAGTCGTCTCCACCATGCGGGAGAGCCCGGTGACCTTCACGGAGGGCGGCCGATTCGACCGCGTCGAAGTGTCGATCACGGCCCGTGTTCGCCTTGTCCGCGCCTCTCCCGAGGCCATACTCTGGAGCCAGAACCACTTCATTTTCAGCGAACAGTACGACGTGCCTGAAACTCCCCTCGATCAGTTTGATCGCGAGATCCTCGCCATCGACGAACTGGCAGAGGGTTTCGCCCGCTCGGTGGCGACCTCGATCCTGGAAGGTTTCTGAGACCCGTGGCCACTCCGCTCGAAACCCTTCGGCGCGCTCTCGATGCGGAGCTCTGGCCCTCCGCTCTCCTGATCGCGGGCGAGAACGAGGCCCTGCGCGCACAACTGGTAAGCGCTGCCGAGGAGAGCCTCGACGAGGAGGATCGCGCCACAGGGATCGATCGCTTCGACGAAGGGCCGATCGCGCGAGTCCTCGACTCCGCCCGTACGATGCCCCTCCTGGGGGGACGCCGCGTGGTCATCGCACGCGACCCCGAGGGCTTTGCGAGCGGAGCTGAGCATGCCAAGGAACTGCTCCTGGCCTATCTGCAGGCACCACCGGCGCACGCACTCCTGGTTCTCGTGCTCGCAAAACTCGACAAGCGTCTAAAGCTCGTCAAGGCGATCGCCAAGAGCGGCCTGATCCTCGAGTGTGCCCTTCCGAAAGAACGGGAGATGCCCGCGTGGGTCGCCGCGCGGGCGAAGGACATGCGGATCAGGCTCACCGGTGACGCCATCCAGCTCATCGCGGATGCCGTGGGCACCGATACCGGCCTGGCGACAAGAGAGCTCGAGAAGCTATCGCTGATCGCGGATCCGGAAGGCGCTCACCCCCTGTCGGCCCGGGAGGTGGAAGAGCTTCTCTCGCCAGGTCGAGCCGTGGGAGCCTTCACACTCGAAGACGCCCTCCTCGCCGGGAAGCTGCGCCCCGCGCTTGAGGCCCTCGACCGCCACCTCGCCGGTGCCTCGTTCGGTGCGCCCCTCGCACTGCTCGGCCGACTGGCCTCGATCAGCAGACGCCTCGCGACCGCGGCCAGTGTCGTCGAAGGAGGCGGCAGCGAGGACGACGTGCGGGAGGCTCTCGGCTGCCACCCCTTCGTTGCCCAAAAGTATGCGCGCGCCGCACGCCGCAGGGCTCGCCACGCGGAACTGGCGCTGGCAGCATGCGTCGCGGCCGACGGCATGTTGAAGTCCGGCCGAAACGCAAGAGAAGCATTGACACGCGTTGTCGTCGCCCTGGCTCCCGGACGGCAGGAACAGCAGCGTTCGTGAGCAGGAGCGGAAGCACTCGTGGAAAGGAAGAGTCGTCCGTAGGTACGAACAGCAGTGCTCGTGAGCAGGAGCGAAAGCACTCGTGAAAAGGAAGAGTCGTCCGTAGGTACGAACAGCAGCGCTCGCATCACAGGAAGAGAAGCGCTTGCGGGCGAGACGGGTAGCAAGTCGAAGCACTTGCAAGAGGAGTGACGAGGCGTGGCCGGTAACTTTGTTCACCTGCACAACCACACCGAGTACAGCCTGCTCGATGGTGCGCAGAAGATTTCGGAACTCATCGCTCGAGCAAAGGAGTTCGGCATGCCGGCGGTCTCGATGACCGACCATGGCAATCTCTTTGGCGCGATCAAGTTCTACCGGCAGGCGACCAGCGCCGGGATCAAACCGATTCTCGGTTGCGAAGTCTACGTCGCTCCGAAGAGTCGGTTTGACAAGTTCCAGGGCCAGGGCCGGGGGAAGCCCTACCACCACCTCGTGTTGCTGGCAGAGAATTCACAAGGCTTCAAGAACCTCGTGCACTTGACCAGTCTGGGATACACGGAGGGCTTCTATTACCGCCCGCGGGTCGACAAGGAGCTGCTCCGGGAGTACCACGAGGGATTGATCGCGCTGACGGCCTGCCTTGCGGGTGAGGTCCCCAGCGCGCTACGCGCGGACGACATGGAGGGCGCGCGCAGCTCGGCCCTCGAACACCTGGAGATCTTCGGCGAAGGAAACTTCTTTCTCGAGTTGCAGGACCACGGGATCGCTGAGCAAGCCCAGGTTAACGAGGGGCTCGTCGAACTGTCTGCGGCCACCGGGATCCCGCTGATCGTCACGAACGATTGTCACTTTCTGCGACAGGAGGACCACGGCGCTCACGATGTCCTGATCTGCATCGGCATGGGAAGAAAGCGGGGAGAGGAGACGCGAACCGTCTACTCGACGGACCATTTCTTCAAGTCCGCTGAGCAGATGGCCGAACGCTTCCCCTGGTGTCCCGATGCGCTCGAGAACACGGTGCGTATCGCAGAGCGCTGCGAGGTCGAGATCGAACTCGGCGAGTTGCACCTGCCAAGCTTCCCGGTGGAGCCGGGCGAAACCCTCGACTCGGCTTTCATCAAGGAGACACGCGCCGGCTTCGAGCGACGCAGGCCGAAATGGGAGAAGCTCGCCGCGGAGAAGCGGCTGCTCCATTCGCTTGAGGATTACGAGAAGCGCCTGCAGACCGAGCTCGATGTCATCATCAAGATGAACTTCCCCGGTTACTTCCTCATCACCGGGGACTTCATCCAGCACGCGCGGCGTGTCGGGATCCCGGTCGGACCAGGCCGAGGGTCGGCCGCCGGCTCCCTGGTAGCTTACTGTCTCGAGATCACCGACATCGACCCGCTCCAGTACGACCTGCTCTTCGAGCGTTTCCTGAACCCCGAGCGCGTCTCGATGCCGGATATCGACATCGACTTCTGCTATCGTCGCCGCCAGGAAGTCATCGACTACGTCACGGAGAAGTACGGCCGGGAGAACGTGGCTCAGATCATCACCTTTGGCACCATGGCGGCGAAGGCCGCCATCCGGGACACCGGCCGTGTGCTCGACATGCCGTACAACGAAGTGGACCGCATCGCCAAGCTGGTTCCCGAGGAGATCGGCACGAAGCTGGGAGCGGCCATCGACGACGTCCCCGCACTGGCCAAGCTCTACAACGAAGACCCCCAGATCCACGAACTACTGGACATCGCGCTCCGCCTCGAGGGGCTCTCGCGCCACGCGAGCACCCACGCGGCAGGCGTTGTCATCACGCCGCGTCCGGTCGTCGAGTTCGCCCCGCTCTTCAAGTCCAGCAAGAACGAGATCACGACCCAGTGGGCCAAGGACGAGGTCGAAGAGGCCGGCCTGCTCAAGATGGATTTCCTCGGCCTCAAGACCCTGACCCTGATCACCGACACCCTGGCGTCCATCACCGCTTCGGGACTCGAAGTCCCGGATCTCAACGAGCTTCCGCTGGACGACCCGAAGACCTTCGAGCTGTTCTGCGCCGGAGAGACGACCGGCGTGTTCCAGTTCGAATCCTCCGGCATGCGAGACATCCTGAGGCGGCTCGGCCCGGAGAAGTTCGAGGACCTGATCGCTCTGAATGCTCTCTACCGGCCTGGCCCGCTTCGCTCGGGGATGATCGACCGCTTTATTGAGCGGCGACGCGGCAAGGTGGAGGTGGACTATCCCCACCCCCGAACGCGCGAGATCCTCGAGGAAACCTACGGTGTGATCGTCTATCAGGAGCAGGTGATGCAAATCGCCTCGCGGCTGGCAGGCTTCACACTCGGTGCCGCAGACCTCCTTCGCCGGGCGATGGGAAAGAAAAAGGTCAGCGTCATGGACGAGCAGAAGCTGCTCTTCCTGGCTGGCGCGAAGGAGAAGGGCATCAGCGAGTCGGATGCCACCGCCATTTTTGAGCTGATGGCCCACTTTGCGGGCTACGGCTTCAACAAGTCCCACTCCGCCGCTTATGCCTTCGTGGCCTACCAGACGGCTTATCTCAAGGCGCACTTCCGGGTGCACTTCCTGTCCGCGCTCCTCACCTCCGAGAAGGATCACACGGACAAGCTCGTCGAGTACATCTCCGACTGCCGGGACACCGGGATCGAGATTCTCGGACCGGACATCAACCACTCCGAGCGCTACTTCACCGTGGAGGGAGATGCGATCCGCTTTGGCCTTGCCGCGATCAAGGGGGTGGGGGAAGCTGCGGTCGATCGCATGCTCGAGGCACGACACAAACAGGGGCGTTTCGCTTCCCTCGACGAGTTTTGCGCCGAAGTCGACCGCAAGGCCATCAACCGCAAGGTCCTCGAAGCGCTCGTCAAGTCCGGGGCCTTCGACATCTATGGCAGTCGCGCCTCCGTCACTGGCGGTCTCGAGTCGGCGATGGAGCGTGGTGCGCGCGCCGCGGAAGATCGCGAGCGCGGTCAGGCGGGCCTCTTTGGCGAGGGTGCAGGGGCCATGCCCGAAGCACCGCCTCTGCCGGATCTGCCGGACTGGTCTGCACGGGAAACCCTCGCCGGAGAGAAGGAATCCCTGGGCTTCTACATCTCGGGTCACCCCCTCGACGCACACAAGGAGATCATCGACGAGGTCACCTCGCACCGGATCCACGATGCGGTCTCCGGCGCGGTGCGGCTGGGCGGTCTCGTCACGGCGCTTCGCAGGAAACGCACCAAGGCCGGCAAATGGATGGCCACCTTCGTGCTCGAGGACGCCAGTGGTCACATCGAGTGTGTGGTCTTCCCCCAGCTCTATGCCGAGATCGGCGAGGGTCTCGAGGAAGAACAGGCCGTCGTGGTCGCAGGACGGGTCGAGAGTCGTGAAGGCGACGCGAACGTCCTGGTGGAGAGCACGACGCCGCTCGCGCAGGCCAAGCGGAGACCGATCGACGGACTGACGATTCGCCTGGACGCCGACGCCGTCAGTGACGGAACTCTCTCCCGCGTCCGCACCCTCTTTGACGAATGCCCGGGCAGCGTCCCGGTGTTCTTCATCCTCGACAAGGCGCAGCGTTACCAACTGATCCTGCAAGCCGAATCGCCGCGAAACGTGAAAGCCGACCGGGAACTCGTCGGGGCGATCAACAGGATCCTCGGGGACGGTTGCGCCCGTCTGGGACGACCAGATCGTGTTTGATGATCCCGACGCGCTCGACTATTATTTCAGGCTCTCCTACCACCCTCTCGACTGGAGGATCAAACCCAGATGGAACGTCAGCTCTTCACATCCGAGTCCGTGACCGAGGGACACCCCGACAAGGTCGCCGACCAGATCTCGGACGCCGTCCTCGACGCAGCGCTCGTCGCGGACCCCAACAGCCGCGTTGCCTGCGAGACCCTCGTTACGACCGGCCTCTGCCTGGTCGCGGGCGAGATCACGACCAATTCCTTCATCGACTTTCAGAATGTCGCGCGCGAGACCATCGCGAAGATCGGTTATACGGATCCGAGCTACGGCTTTGATGCAAAGACCTGCGCCGTCCTGAGCACGATCGATGAGCAATCAACCGACATCGCCATGGGCGTCGATCGGGACGGGGCAGGGGACCAGGGCATGATGTTCGGTTACGCCTGCCGCGAGACCGACGACCTGATGCCACTACCGATCACGCTGGCGCACGACCTCTGCCTTCGCCTGGCCGAGGCACGCCGAAGCAACGAGTTAAGCTTCCTGCGGCCGGACGGGAAGGCGCAGGTCACCGTCGAGTACGACGGAGATCGACCGGTCAGCGTTCCGACGGTGGTCGTCAGCACCCAGCACGATCCCGATGTCACGCTCGAAACGCTACGCGAGGCGTTGATCGAGACCGTGGTCAAGAAGGTCATCCCCACGGAGCTCCTCGCCAAGGATGCCGCCTTCCATATCAACCCGACCGGACGCTTCGTCATCGGCGGTCCCCATGGGGACGCCGGTCTGACCGGCCGCAAGATCATTGTGGATACCTACGGTGGCATGGGCCATCACGGTGGCGGAGCCTTCTCGGGAAAGGACCCGACCAAAGTCGACCGCAGCGCGTGTTATATGGCCCGCTGCGTGGCGAAAAATATCGTCGCGGCGGACCTGGCGGATCGCGCCGAAGTGCAGCTGGCCTATGCGATCGGCGTTGCAGACCCCGTCTCGATCCGCGTCAATACCTTCGGCACGGGCAAGCTCCCGGAAACCAAGCTCGTCGGCCTCGTGCGGGATAGCTTCCCGCTAACGCCCCAAGGCATCATCAAGTTCCTCGACCTGCGTCGGCCGATCTACCGCCGCACGGCAGCCTACGGACACTTCGGTAGAACCGAACCGGAGTTCACTTGGGAATCCACAGCCGTTGCGGACGCCTTGCGAAAGGCCGCAGGCTGATCGACGCGCTTTCCATCAAGTAGCACGAAGTGAGGGTACGGCATGCCGTACCCTTACTTTTTTCGCTGCGGCGCGAGGAGATTACAACCCTGGCAGGCCACTGTTCTTGCGTAACGAAGCCGAAGGTCTGCTTGTGGAAAACCTCTTTATACGTTGTATATTCGTTTTCGTATATTTATCTTATTTAGAACGTAGCAATAGAAACACACTCGTCAGCGCCAGTACCACGGGCGCAACCCAGGCTGCGACGATCGGGGAGAGAAGCTCCTGGCGCCCGAGAGACTGGCTCACCGCGAGGAGGACGTAGAACGCAAAAGAGATCGCAAGGCCCATCCCGAAACCATAGAAACCACTTCGGCGGCCCTGTTTCCCGACGATCAGTGGAATCCCCACGAACGCGAGCAAAACCGGCAACAGGGGATTGACAACTTTCAGGTGCAAGCCGACCAGCAGCGGCGCCGCGTTGTAGCCCGCGCGCGAAAAACGCCGTACGTGGGACAGTAGATCCCGGAAACTCATCTGATCGGCCAGATTGTGCTTGAACGCACTGGCCCCGCGGGTGAGACCGAAGACCTCAGGATCTTCTCGGAATCCCTCGTCGAAGTCGCTGCGCGCGTCGTAGAGTGGAGGCGTTCCGGGAAAGAAGCGGCGGCGCCAGGCCTCGGTGAAATGCCAGCCTTCCTCCTGGTGGTATGACGCTTCAGCAGAAATCCGCTCGAGGACTCGCCCCGCCTTGAGATCAACGACGAGGATTTCGGGAAGAAGGAGTTCCTCTCTCTCGGAATCCCACCCCATATAGCTCCAGAAATGCCCTGATTCGCCGACGATCCACCGCCGGCCGGACTGCCGATTCTCCACGACGGGTCGCCCGCGAAGACGCCCCCGGGCCTCCTCGGCCTGGCGAGCCGCTGCCGGGATCACTGTTTCCTGTGCGGCAGCGTAGAGAGCGGACACTCCAAGCATGGCAACGAGCAACGGCAGGGCGATCCGCCACGGGCCAATCCCACAGGACTTCATCGCGACGATCTCTCCAGTGCGCGCAAAACCCGAGAGACTGATCATCACGGCGAAGAGGCCTGCCACCGGGAGCAGAAACTGAAGGTCCCCGGGTACCGACATGCCCACATAGGTCAGAGCATCCGCCCAGGGGAAGGACGTGGTTGCCGAGTCCACCGCCTCGATGGCGTCCTTGAACTTCACCGCAGCAAACAGGGACAGCAGCGTGAGAACCGAGGCCCCCAGCATGCGCATCAGGCTCTTGCTCAGGTAACTATCGAGGCGGGTCAGCCCCCCCCAACGGTCAACGCGGGCGAGATTGGGGGCGGTGCCGGTCTCGCGCCGACGGCCTATCAGGCCGGAGACAGCCGCCGTAGCCATC
Source organism: Acidobacteriota bacterium (assembly GCA_024763475.1). Classification (GTDB taxonomy): domain Bacteria; phylum Acidobacteriota; class Polarisedimenticolia; order J045; family J045; genus JANTFM01. The sequence goes on from JANTFM010000016.1 coordinate 21,083, forward strand.
ATGAAGAGGGATCGCCTTTGCTCGCGATCCCGCAACAACACAACCCAGAGTATCGTCCCCCACGTCAACACCACGCCGTGGGGCAACCAGGCACCGACGGCAATCGGCAGCCGCCGCGAGTCGGCCAAGCCTTCACCAAAAGAGAGACTCAGCCAGAAGACGAAAATGACTCCAAGAGCCTGGGCAAGCCCCGTGAAGCGGCCGCCACGACGGGTTCGTGCCGCCATCGGAAACGCGGCAAACATGAGCACCGGGATGGCCACGGGAAACGCCCAGCGTCTGTACCACTCCTGACGAAACTTACGCAGTCGACTCTCCAACCCCATCACGGCACCGGCCAGCGCGTTCTCCCGTCCCTTGGCACGCTCGACGAGCGCCTCCGCGTTGGTCTTCTCAAGGTCTCGCTCTATCTGGTGAATCTGCTTCAGCAGCGCGCTGGCAACGAAATGCTTCGGCTGAAAGACGTTGTCGCTGGTTTCCGAGGTAAACGCGCGGAAGCTCGCCGCGGGCGGGAAGCTTAACGTGAGGTAGGGATCCTTGATCACCGTGTAGGTTTCAGGCTTGTCGGGGTTATACGCATGCCACTCCACCTCGTCGAGACGAAGTGTGACTCGGCCTGTCTCGCCATCAAAATCGCCCTGGCCACGCCGAGCCACGATGAGGTCGGACTCGTTCTGACGAGTCGATTCCTGGAAGAGCAGGATGCCCTCGAACACTCTGCCCTCGGGGGAATTGAGCGCCTTTTCCGCGTAGAACACGGCCCCTGGAAGCCTGCTGTAGAAGACACCCGGATCGATCTCCTTCGAAAAGTCCTGGGCGCGCCAGATCTCCTTGACGAGATCCTTCTCATACTGCCGACCGATCGGCTGAAGATAGTGAGTGACAAGCAGCGCGTTCACCATCAGGAGCAGAGAAATGACAAACACAGGACGGTAGATGCGGGGCAGGGAGATCCCGGCGGCCCTCAGGGCCAGCAACTCACCCTCACTGGAGAGTCGACCCAGCGCGACGAGAACGGCCAGCAGGGCCGCCATCGGTAGGGCCATCTGGAGCAGATACGGAAACCGTGCGAGCAAGAAACCGAGAATCAACCGCATGGGGACGTTCTTCTCGATCGTATGTTGCGCGAAGATGAAGAGGAAGTTCAGCAGAAGCACGAGCGTGAACGCGCTCAGCCCCAGAAAGAAAGGCCCGCGCAATCCGCCATCCACGTAGCGATCCAGCCGATTCCAGAGCTTCATGAAGCGCGACGACCTCCCGGCACAGTCTCGGTAGCAAGCGAACGTTAGCCTGCCGGACCGTGGAACGTCAAGCGAAGGCAATCGCCTTCAAGCGGTTGCGAACATGGATGGAGCGTGCCTGTCCTGTCAACCTTCCGTGACGGCAACACGGCCGGCAAGGGAGCTGTCGTGCCGTTCTTCTGAGCCTGCGATCCCGCCGGAATGGGAGCGCCGTGGAGCGAAGAATGTTGCACTTCGTCGACGCGGAGAATTCATGCCGCTACGCGCCATGTATCGAACAAGTACGGT
>JANTFM010000017.1 GCA_024763475.1 Acidobacteriota bacterium
CGCCGCCAGCGGGCGCTCGCAGATCCCTGCCATCAGTTCCAGCACGGAGAGCATCGGGGCCGGGCCCACCGAACAGTTCACTCCGACGACCTCCGCCCCGGTCGCCTCGAGCTTCTGGGCCATCCACTCCGGTGGAACACCTTCCGGTGTCCGGCCCTGGTCATCCACGGTCATCATCGCCACGATCGGCAGGTCGCAGAGAGTCCGCGCCGCATCGACCGCAGCCTGGATTTCGATCAGATCGGTGAAGGTCTCGTACACCAGAAGATCGACGCCCCCCTCGATCAGGCCTTCGATCTGTTCCTGGAACAGGGTGACCGCCTCGGCGAAGGTCGTTGGTCCCCAGGGCTCGAGCCGAATGCCGAGCGGGCCCAGGGCTCCCGCGACCCATGCCCGCTGTCCCACCGCGGCCCGGGCGAGACGCGCTCCCGCAGCGTTGATCTCCCGCACCTTCTCGCCCAGTCCGTAGGGTTCGAGGCGTGGCCGGGTCGCCGCGAAGGTGTTGGTCTCAACGGCATCCGCGCCGGCCTGCAGGAAGCCGCGATGAACCGTCTCCACGACGCCCGGACGCACGAGATTGAGTTCCTCGTAGCAACGATTGAGGAAGACTCCCTGGGAGTAGATCTCGGTGCCCATCCCTCCGTCGAAGAGAATGGTGCGCTCCCCCATGGCATCAAGAAAAGGCTTGTCCATGGAGAGAAGCTAGCATACTTGCCTTGGGGCCCGCGCAAGAATAAGTTCCCAAGTCTCGTGCCCATCTCCGGGCGGAAGATGGCCCGGAGATAGGCGCGAGACTTGGGAACAAACTCTTGCGCAAACCCTTGCTGCAGGACGCGAGAAGGGCGGCGCATGCGCCGCCCTCAGCTCACGATCTACTGCCCTCGGCCCAACTACTCGAGGACGAGAATCTCCACGCGGCGATTCGTCGCACGACCGCTGGCATCGCTGTTGTCGGCGATCGGCTTGGATTCCCCGTAGGAAACAACGCTGAGCAGGTTCAGCGGAATACCCTTCGAATGAAGATAGTCACGAGCAGCCTCGGCCCGCTTGCGGCCCAGCACCTTGTTGTAGGTCTCGCTTCCGACAGAGTCGGTGTGACCCTGGATCTCGAGATAGACCAGCTTTCCCAGGCTCATGAGCTTCGTCACGAGATCGTCGAGAACGACCCGGCCGGAATCGGCCAGCTCGGTCTTGTCGACGCCGAAACGCACGTCGTTGTTGGAGAGAGTGACCTGCCAGATGACCTTGCCGCGTGCCGCCTGCTCCGCAGACTCGGCCTTCGCGAAGGCGGCAGCACCCGTCTCTTTCGCAGCATTGGCCGTGGCGGCAACACCCGCGACCTCGCCACGGATCGCCTCATCGACCTTGCCGAGCGCGTCGATCTTCTCGCTGTTGGCCTCAAGGGCTCCCTGCGCGTCATCGACACGGGAGGTCACATCAGAGATTGCCGTCTCAAACTTCTTGTTGGACACACAGCCCACCCCGAAGAGCAGGATCAGGCCCACGACCAGGAGCAAGCTCGCGCTTTGTTTCATCAAACTATCCTCCAACTTTCCTTCACTGGGGCCACTCTCGCGGGCTGCGGGAGAGCCGAATCATTCGTTTGCCAAGCATGTCAGGCGATTGCACGGCGTTCCAAGCGCGGGATTATACCCCTCTATTCCGCTCGGATCGACACCTCTATTTCGTGTTCGTGCGCCTCATATATCCCTGCCGTGAGCGAACCGAGTAGTCCTTGCCGGTAATATCGATGTCAATGGGATGAAAAGCCCCGTCCGGTGGGCTCTCTGGGCGAAAAGCGAGCCAATACTGATGCCGCAGATCGTCCCGAATCGTCCGGGCGGCCTTCCGGGCCATCTCGACCTCGGTCTCCCCACCGACAAGGAAATAGCGCCCACCCGTCTGAATCGCGATCTTTTCGAGCACGTCAAGAGGCGAATCCGAGCGACGGGACTGGATCGCCCGGCTCATCCCGCCGAGAGCAATCACGTAGATCGGCACTTCGACCGTTCGTGCCGCGGCAATGACTTGCTCCGGCGTCATCTCGCTGGCATTGTCCATCCCGTCCGAAACGAGGACGATCGCCTGCCTCTCCCTGGGAGCTCTTGGCAGAAAATCCGCAGCCGCAACCAGGGCATCCACCAGGGCAGTCCGCCCATGACGAGGAATGCGAAGAGCACGGTCGAGCGTAGCAAAGGGACGGGCGTTCCACTCCGACTCGGCGCGAACGTCATCGCTCGCGAAGCTATAGAGGCGTAGCGAGTCCCTACGCCGTATCTCCCGCATCAGGGGCAAGAGTGCAGCGCGAATCTCGGCGGTGCGCATGCCTTGACCCATCGAGCCCGATACGTCCAGCATGATCATCAGGCGGAAGGCGCGATCCCGATCCTCGCTGAACCATGCGACCGGACGCGCGTGTCCATCCTCCGTGATCCGGAAATCCTCCTTTCCCAGACCGGATGCCGGCACACCCTTCCGATCCACGACGACCGCCGCGAGCATGACGAGGTCGACCTCGACCTCGTCCGTGTGCGAAGCCGCGAGCACGAGATCCATCTCCTCATCACTGAGAGGCGAGCCGCCCGAAGCCACGCGACGCAACAACAGTTCTGCGCGAGCTCGATCCGCAAGATCGCTCTCTTCCTCCGCGGGGATCCAGCCTGCCGCGAGCAGGATGAGCAGGACGAGAGCGCAACGCGCCATCAGCCGTACATGTTGTCGATGGTGTCCTTGTACTGCTTGTTCACTTCTCGGCGGCGCACCTTCTGGGTTGGCGTCAACATGCCATTGTCTTCGGATAACTCCTCCTCGAGAAACGCGAACTTCTTTGCCTTTTCGAACGCCGCGACCCCGGATTGAAGCCGGCCGATCTCCTGCTCATAGTGGTGACGCACCTCCGGCAATTCCAGCAGAGCCCGCTCATCCTCGCAAGGAAGATCCCGCTCCTTGGCCCAACGCAGGAGCTGCTCGAGGTTGGGAAGGATCAGGAGACCGATGGAAGGCTTCTCGTCGCCGACGGCAACCACCCGATTGATGAAGCGGCTCTTCTCGATCGCGGCTTCGATGCTCCGGGGCCCGATGTTCTTGCCGGTCGAGAGAACAATGATCTCTTTCTTGCGCCCGGTGATGCACAGAAAGCCATCTTCGTCGATGTGGCCGAGGTCGCCCGTGTAGAACCAGTCCCCTCGCAGAACCTCCTCGGTATCTTCCTGCCGCTTCCAGTAGCCCTTCATGATATTGGGCCCGCGGGCAATGATCTCGCCATCGTCTGCGATGCGGATATCCACGTTGTCGACGGGAGGACCGACCGTTCCGATCTTGACCTCCCCTGGGCGATTCACCGCAAGTACCGGCGCGGTCTCCGTCAGGCCATAGCCTTCGTAGACCTGGATGCCAGCCGCCCAAAAAAACTTCGCCGGTTGCTCGGGAAGGGCCGCACCCCCAGCGATCACGAACCGCAGGCGCCCTCCCATCTTCTCGCGAATCTTCGAGAAGATCGCTTTGTCCGCGAGCCTGTACCCCGGACTCCGCGGCGTCTTGCCCGCGAGCTTCTTGCTAGCCCCCTTGAGTCCCCAGCCAAAGGCCTTGCGCGCAATCAGGCCCCCGACTCCCGTGCGGGACCCGACCTGGGTCTGCACCGCCGTGAACGCCCTTTCGAGCAAGCGCGGCACGGTCACGAAGACGTGGGGACGAATCTCCTGCAGCGCATCCGCGACCCGTTCTATCCGGCGCACATGGGCGATCCCGACACCCTTGTCCAGAAACACGTAAAGCACCATGCGCTCCAGAACGTGGGAGAGTGGAAGGAAGGAAATCGCGAGGTCTCCGGGAAGAAAATCGAAGGTTGCGGCAGCCGCACCAACGTTTGCACAGAAATTGGCGTGCGTGAGCATGACACCCTTGGGATTCCCGGTGGTTCCCGAAGTGTAGATGATCGTCGCCAGTTCTTCCGGGTCGATCGAGGCAAGATGTGCCTCAAGAATGCCCGGGTGCTTCTTGAGGTATTCCCGCCCCCGCTCCCGCAGCTGCGAGAAGTGCTCGGCACCCTCGACGTCCGCATCAAGGCAGTAGACCCGCTCGAGCAGGGGCAACTGGTCCCGTATACTCTGGATCTTCGCCGCCTGGGTCGCCGTCGAGACGACCAGGAAGCGGAGTTCCGCATTCTGAAGAATGAATTGCACCTGATTTGCGGGCAGGGTCGCATAGACCGGCACGTCCGCACATCGGCAGAAGTGGGTTGCTATATCTGTCATGACCCACTCCGGCCGGTTCTCGGAGAGAATTCCCACGCGGGAACCGGGCTGAAGCCCGTCCGCGAGGAAGCCGCCGGCGATCTCCTTGATAGTGTCCAGGGCCTCGCGGGAGGAGATGGGATCCCAAACCCCTCCTTTCTGGCGCACCATGAAGAGATCGTCACGGGGGTACTCCCGGACCGAGTGCAGAAAGAGGGCGGGCAGATTCCGTCTAATCTCCATCGCTGATATCTCCTCAGAATCCGCGAGCATACGATAAAAGTTGCCCGCGGGTCACCTCTCTCCGCGGGTCAACTCCGTCCCTGGCGTTCTGCACTTGCACCGCATGGGGTTGGGGAAAGCGGCCGATCGGCGAGCGCCCGACACGGATTTGGGGTCTACTCGTTTCGTCGGGGTATACTGCGCCGGAGGAGGTGATGGCCATTCCGGGTTCGCTCGCAGCTGCTCTCAGAGCATGCATGATAGGTGTAGTCACACTCACCGTGCTTCTGCCAAACGCCGAGGCCAGACGCCCTCGTCACCCCCACAAGTTAAGCAAGCAGGACGCCAAGGCCAATCTCGAGTTCGCTGCGAAGATGGCCCAGCGGGGGCTGTGGAAGGAGGCGCTCTTCCGCTGGGAGAGGGTTCTCGAGGCTCGCCCCGACGATGCTCGCCTATGGAACAACATCGCGGTCGCCCGGGAGGCGATGGGCGACTTCGAGGGGGCAAAAGCCGCCTACGATCGCGCCTTGGCCCTCGATGGAGACGACCGGATCATCGCCAACCAGTCCCTGTTCCTCCGTTCCGCGGAGCGTGCGGGCGCCTCCGACGCAGGGGACGAGAGCAAAGAGGACGGCAGCCCGTGAGGACCCGTGTCTCAGCTGCTGGCCTCTGGCGGAGCGTGTGCGCTCTCCTGCTGCTTGCCGGGATGGGGCTACCCGCCGTCCAGGCCAAGTGGCACGAAGTGTCGGTCAAGGTCAAGGTTCCGCCGGCGCTGGATATCCAGCCCGACGAGAAGATCCTGGTCACGATGGCCCGCGGCACAGAGCACTGGCGGTTGAACGTCGGAAGCGAGTTTTCCCGCTGGCTGCGGCGCGAACTCGGCCGCGACACTTCCCTCAAGGTCCTCGATGTCGATCCCCCGCCAATCCCGGAGCAGCGCGTCGAGGCCCTCGCAAACAACGATGTCTTCTGGCGCCGTATGGCCACCGACTACAAGGCAGACATCATCGTCGCGTCCCTCGTCGAGTTCGATGTCGAGGACCGCTCCGGGTACTACGAAGCCGACACGGTGCACCCCGTCACGGGCCAGACCTATCGCTCCACCCAGTTCATGGAACGTACGGGATTCAAGATCCGGGTCCACATCCTGTTTTTCCAGGGCGACAACGGAGCCCTGCTTCATCACGACACATGGAGCGACGAGCGCATCCTCGAGGGGCAGTACGCTGAAGACTTGCATGTGCTCTTCGAGTTGCTTGATTCGTTGAAGCCGAAGCTCCTCGGTATCGTTCAGCCCGTATGGCTCGTCGAACCCCGAAATATCTGGATCGACTGACGGTTAATTCTGGAAGGAGGACCCGTGCGATCGCCTCTCCGCACTGCACTGATCATACCCGCTGCTTGCGTAGCCTTCCTGGCCTGCCTCTTGCCCGCCCTGGCCCAGTTCGGACAGAACAAGGTCAACTCCGGGGAACAGACCTGGTACACCTACGAGGCTCCGCACCTCGATGTCTATTACAACTTCGAGAATCCTGCCTTGTTGCGACAGGTCGTCTCCGAGGCCGAGAGTGCCCTCCTCGAGATCGGCAAACGCCTGGGCCACGATCTCGGACAACGAGTCCCCATGGTGCTTTACGAGACCCATGGCCAGTTTCTTCGAACCAACATCAGCCTCTACGAACTGCCAGACCAGGTCGGCGCATTTGCCGAACCCTTCCAGTTCCGGCTCGTCCTTCCCGCGGATAGCCCTCCCGAGGAACGCTACAAACTGATCCGCCACGAAATGACCCACATCTACCAGTACGACATCCTCTACGCCGGCTCACTGAAACGCACACTCCAGAGCCGCCCCCCGCTATGGTTCATGGAAGGGATGGCGAGCTACGTGGCGGATGATGAGAACTCCTTCGACCAGATGGCCATCCGGGACGCCGTCGTCAACAACCTGATGCCATCGGTCCGGATGCTCAATGTTCAGCACTATATGACCTACCGCTATGGACACGCGGTCTTCGACTTCATTGAGGAAACCTGGGGTAGCCAGGGACTGCAGAATCTGATTTTCGAGGTGCGCAAAGCCCTTCTCGCGCAGAACGTAGACAAGGCCTTTCGCGATGCCTTTGGCGTCGATATCGAAACCTTCGACCGGCGCTTTGCCCGCTATCTGCGCAAGAAGTACCTGCCCGTCCTCACGGGGAAACGCTCACCGGACGAGTATGGTCCGGAGATCGGCCTCCACCGGAGAGGTCGCTTTACTTTCGGCCCGACCTTGAGTCCATCGGGCGACCTCGTCGCGGTCCTGGCCACACCGGGCCAGGAACTCGATGTCCTGATCCTCTCCGCGAAAGACGGCGAGAAGATCCGGAACCTGACTCGCGGTTTTACCAACGAGTACCGTACGGTGGTCGCGGGAGCTTTCGAGGGGAAACGTGATCTCAGCTGGTCTCCCGGCGGAGATATCGTCGCGTTCTTCGTCACGAAGGAAAACTACCGGATGCTGATGCTCTTCGATCCCGTGAGCGGAAAGAAGATCGAGGCCATTCCTTTCAGGAACATTGCCGCAGTAGCATCGCCCTCCTTCTCTCCCGATGGCGAGTGGATCGCGTTCTCCGGAAACATCGGCGGTCAGTGGGACATCTTCCGCTACAACATGGCCACCGGAGAGACCGAGAACCTCACCGACGATGCGTACTACGACACGAATCCAACGTGGTCCATCGATGGAAAACAGGTGATCTATAACCGGCGCATCGGTGCGTTTGACAAGATCTTCGTCGTCGAAATCGGATCGCCCCAGAGGAAGACCCAGCTCACCGCCGGCGCATCATCGGATATCCAGCCAACCTTTTCTCGAGACGGCAAGTACGTCTATTTCTCCTCCGACCGCGGTCTCTACGGCGTGTACAACCTCCACCGGCTCGAGCTGGCCACCGCCGAGATTCGCCGCCTGACCGATGTGACGGCCGGCGCCTTCACACCGGTCGAGATGGAAAGCGACGGCGAGCGGGCCGTACAGCTCGTGTACTCTGCCTTCTTCGATGGAACCTATCGCCTCTTCCGAATGAAGGCTGATGGCGAGGAGGTGAAACACGCCATCGCTGCCGGCACCGAAGAACCCCAGAGTTCACCAATGGCTGCCTCGCGCAGGAAAGCGCGTGATGAAGCCCGGCAACGGGCACGCGCCGGAGACGATGAAGGTGCCCGCGACGTCGAGAGTCGCGCGGAGCAGGCCGATGTGGGCCAGGGCGAAGAGGATGCGGACGCAGACCTCGAGCCGTTTCGCCCACCGCTGGAACTGACGCTGGATGAAGAGCGACTCGGCGTTTACAAGACGAAGTGGCAGTTCGAATCCCCAGGCCTCTCGTTCGGCGTAACGGATGATGGCCGGCTGCTTGCGAATGCCAGCCTGATCTTCTCCGATGTGCTGGGCGATCAGCGGATCTTCGTCAACGGCTACTCGAGGGGTGGGTTCACAACCTACAACCTGATGTATCTGAACCAGAAGCAGCGCATCAACTGGGGAGTGCAGTTCCAGGACGCGCGAGACTACTACCTCACCAGCGACTTCACCGGAACCAGCGGGGGCTTTGACGACGTCGTGGAGCGTGCGACCCGCTACACGATGCTGCTCGCTTTCGCCCGCTATCCATTCAGCCGCCACTATCGTATCGAGGGGCAGGCCGGTTACGCCCAGCGCCGCATCAACTATCCCTTCTACGATCGCGAGACTCAGAATCCTCTTGCGCTGCAGTTCGCGAGTTTCAGCGATGACTATCCCATCGCCGGCCTCGACTTCGTGGGTGACACGACCCGCCTCCGTTCCTTCGGCCCCTACCAGGGACACCGTTTCCGCGTTGGCGCCACCGGCTACTGGTTCACCCGTGGTGACAGCAAGGGTGAGCAGATCTCGAATCTCCACCTGGACTACCGGGGCTACCAGCACCTGACGGCGAACTCACTGCTCGCCATCCGTCTCGTCGGTATCTTCCAGAACGGAGATCGAGCCAACATCTACCCGCTCGGGGGCCTCGATCAGCTGCGCGGTTTCCGCTACCAGGAATTCGTGGGCGAGAGCCTGGCTTACGCAAACTTCGAGCTTCGATTCCCCTTGATCAATACCCTGGTTTGGGGCTTCGGCGGGCGCATGGGCCCGATCCGAGGCTTCCTCTTCGCCGACATCGGCAGCGCGTGGTTTGAAGACGAGATCTACCCGGTCGATCCCACGGATCCTCTCACCGCTTTCGCGCGGGGTCGGGCAGTCTACGACCGGCGGACAGGCATCATGCGCGCATACGAATCGGAAAAGGATGGTCTCTGGCAAGATCTCCACGGCGCAATCGGCGCGGGATTCCGGGTCAACATCCTCGGCCTGCCAGCTACCTGGGCCTTCGCGTCCCGCTACGACGGCAAGGAGTTCGGCCCCTGGCACTCGAGCTTCTATATCGTCTACGGTTGGTAGGCAGCGCGAGTACGGTTTGTTCTTCGCGCGAATTCGATGGCGTGGACGCGTGACGATGCGTCATGGCCAGCGTGGGTGTAGCTGGTAGGCAGCGCGAACGCGAGGGCCTCAGGTGATGGCGGCCTTCCCGGCCGCCAGGCCCGCAGCCACCGTGCCCGCCACAACAGAAAGAGCAAAGAGCAGAATGCTATCGAGAGGAGGCAGCCCCTCTCCCGCGAGGACCTCGGCGATCCCCAACAGGGGGCTGCTCGACGACGCGGAAAGGAACGCGGAACGACTGAACGACGCGAGGAGCAGCGCGAGCCCGCCTCCCATCCCGCCGAGCAAAGCACCGGAGAGCAGGACCGGGCCGATCACGAACGAAGCCGGGGCTCCCACCAAACGCATCAGCAAGACCTCATCACGCTTGTCGTCGAGAGCCAAGCGCACGACGCTTCCGACGGTGACCAGCGCCGCAAGCAGAAGGGTCATCGCGCCACCGAAGACGAACCAACTGATCGCCTTTCCCATGCGGGCAAGCGCCTCGATCCACTCCCTGTCGTAGCGCACGGCAGCCACCGCGGCATCGTCCTCAGTCCTCGAAACGAGCGCGACGATGCGCTCCGGATCAGGAGAGGCCGGAACCAGGCGCAGCGACGCAGGGAAGGGGTTCTCACCGAGAATCTCTTCCACATTCTCGAAATCCGGGAAAAGTTGTTCGAACTCGGCGAGTGCAGCTTCCGAACTGACCCTGTCGACCCTTCTGACGGTATCGTCTCGCTCGAGCCTTGCGACCAACTCATCGATCTCCCCTCGATCGATCCCGTCGGCAAGAAAGACCTCCACCGCCGTCTGGTTCGCCCAGCGGTCAAGAAACCCCTTCACGCCATGCCCCAGGAGCAGGAAAACGGCGAACACGAAGACTGCCACGGTCATGGCGACGATCGAGAGCGCAGACGCCATGGGACGCCTTCCAATGTCGAACGCGGCACTGCGGAGGACTTCGAACAGGGAGCGGAAGACTTTCATTGAGCCGTCCTGTCATCCGAGAGACGACCCGCGCGGAGATGTATTTCCCGGACTCTTGCAGCCTCGATGAGCGCCAAGTCGTGGGTCGCGAGAACCACGGTGGTCCCGCGGGAGTGAATCTCCCGCAGCAACCCCAGTATTTCCTGGGAGCGCTCCGGATCGAGGTTGCCCGTCGGCTCGTCCGCCAGGAGAAGGCGCGGCTCGGCCGCCAGAGCTCGCGCAATGGCGACCCGCTGCTGCTCCCCGCCGGACAGCGAACTCGGCCAGTCGTGCGCGCGATGAGCCAGTGCGACCCACTCGAGAACCCGCCGTGTCCGCTCGATCCGCCGGGCCCGGGGCCACGCGAGCGCCCGAAGCACGAAGGAGACATTCTCCGCCACCGTACGCCGGGGAAGCAGCCGGAAGTCTTGGAAAACAACACCGATTCGCCGGCGCAACTCGGGAACCTGCCGCCAACTCAAGCGTCCCAGATCCTTGCCCTCGACGACGATGCGTCCGCTGTTGGGCATCACCTCACGGTAGATCATCTGCAACAACGTGGTCTTGCCCGCGCCCGAGGGCCCGGTGACCACGACAAACTCCCCGTGCTCGATATGCAGGGAGACTTCCTGCAACGCGGAGTTATTGCCGCGGTAGCGCTTTGATACCTGGTCGAAGACGATCATCTGCGGCAGATCATGCCACACGACTCACCGCGGGGGCCATGACTGATGCTTGCCGAGAGTGGTCGCATTACCCGCTTCAGCGGAGCTCGCGTTCCTCGAGTTCCCATTCCTCGAGACGGAGACGATTGCGCCGGCGGATACGGACCACGGCGAGAATCGCCAGGACACCCATCAACGCGTTGGACGCCCCCAGCAGGATCCAGATCGGGCGATGCAGATAGAGATCCTCGAGTGACTCCCGCCAGAAGCGCTCCATGCGCTTGGGGCGCACCCCGTAGGCCTTCGTGAACGCCTCGTCGAAGAGGGCACCCTGCTGCATTGCGGCCGCCAGCCGTCGCGGTGCGCCGCTGGGCGCGTGCGCCTCAGCATACGCCACGAAGGACAGCGAGATCGCGTAGGCGTTCCGTGCGTCGCTCTGGGCCTGTGGCCAGGACAAGGCAAGGCGAGCGATCGGAGGAGGCCTGGAAGCAATGGTCATGCGCGCAAGCTGCAGTGCTTCGTAGATCGAGAGATCCCGTTCCACGATCTGAGCGATTCCCTCATCGTACCAGCGCGGCACCCACGCTCCGCGGGGCAGTCCCGCTGCGAGAATGAGATGTGCGGTCTCGTGGGCAAAGACCCCGGGAAGGCTCGGATGGGAGTAGCCCCCGACGCTATCGGCAAAAATCACGATCCGGCTACGATCCTCCTGGGCCACTCCTGCAGCCCAGACCGGAACGCGGGAAAGACCCAGACGGGCCGCCTCCTCGCGGTTTCGCGGCACCCGAGCTGCGACAATGACGTGAATCCGCGGTGGAGCGGGCAGCTTGAGCCTCTGCGCAACCCGCGCGACCATCGGGGGCGCCTGCCTGGCCAACTGCTGCGCAAGCGCCTCTGTCGACTTCTCACTGGCAACAACGCTCACCAGGCACGGTTCTTGTGCGGTGGCCCCAGGGAGAACGCTGGCCAGCAGGAGGAACGCGAGCTTCCACCCCCTCATGGTGTGCCCCTCCCGTCGCCGTCGGAGGGTCCGTGCCTGGACGCAAGTTGCCGCGCCAGGATCCGGTCCGCAAGAACCGGATTCGCGCGCCCGCCGGACTGTCTCATCACTTGGCCGATGAAGTGAGCCCGCAGGGCGCGATTCCCGGCACGATAGCTTGCAACCTCCTCAGGCGAGGCCGCGAGAACCGTCTCGCAAAGCGCCTCCATCTCTTCCGGATCCGTGATCTGTCGCAGGTCCAGGCGATCAACGATTTCGGCAGGGGACGCCCCGTCACAGCACGCCTGGAGCACTCTCTTCGCGGAAAGGGTGCTGATCACCCCCTGCTCCAGCATCCGCAACACCTCGGCAAGCATACCGGGGCGAATCGCGCTCTCTGTGATTTTCTCTCCGCGCTCCCGCAGCAGGCGGGTCACCTCCATCAGCGTCCACTTCGCTGCGAGACGAGGGTGGTTCACGCCTCGCGCCAGCTCCTCGAAGAAGGCCGCATAGCCTCGATTCAGTACGAGCCGGTACGCATCCGCCTTCTCAAGTGCATACTCCCGCACCAGGCGCTCCCTGAGGGCTCGGGGCAGCTCCGGCATATCGGTCACGGCCTCGGCCAGGAGGCGATCGTCAACCCGCAGTGTGGGCAAATCCGGCTCCGGGAAGTAGCGGTAGTCGTGCTCCTCCTCCTTCGAGCGCATGGCGCGCGTGCAGCGCCGCGCCTCATCCCAAAGCCGCGTTTCATGAGCGACCGAGCCTCCGTCAGCCCGCAACGCGCTCTGACGCTCGATCTCGTAGGCCAGCGCCCGCCGCAGATGTCGGAAGGAGTTCAGGTTCTTGATCTCGACCCGCGTTCCCAATGGCTCTCCCGGACGATGGACTGAAACATTCGCATCACAACGCAGCGATCCCTGCTCCATGTCGCCATGGGACACACCGGTCACCCGCAGGATCGATCGGAGTTCCTCGAGAACGAGGACAGCCTCGTCCGGGCTCCGGATCTCCGGCCGACTCACGATTTCCGCCAGCGGCACGCCACAGCGATTGAGATCGACACCGCTCAAGCCGGACCCAAACTCCCGCTGGGCGGACCTTCCATGGAGCAGCTTGCCCGCGTCCTCTTCGAGGTGCAGCCGCTCGAGCGCGATGGAACGTGCCGAAGCCTCCGGGGGATCGATCTCGACGGCACCGCCTATCGCCAGCGGCTGCTGATGCTGGGTGATCTGGTATCCCTTGGGAAGGTCTGGATAGAAGTAGTTCTTGCGGGCCCAGGCCGATTCCCGCTGGACGTCCGCTCCCAGGGCCAACGCGGCACGAACGCCCAGGCGCACAGCTTCGCGATTGAGCGCAGGCAGCGCACCGGGAAGACCGGCGCACACGGGACAGATCCGACGGTTTGCTTCCCCACCAGGGGCAATCTCACAGCGACAAAAAATCTTCGTCCGAGTTTTCAGCTGTGTGTGGACTTCGAGCCCGATGACGGCCTGAAACTCACTCACCGGCCTGCCTCATGGAAACCGCGCCGCTCCGAAAAGGACATGATCCTTCCGGGCCGGGGTTCCCGGCCCCAAGCTCTCGGGTCAGGGCTTCCGGACCGCAAACTCCACGCTCTGGCTCACGGTTCCGCCGCCCGCATTGTCTGTCACGGACACCTCGAGCTTGTAGTCGGTCTCCGGATACTGCGCGACGATCGGCAGGCTCCAGGCCCTGACCGTCCCCGTCTGACCATCGCTGACGACCGGACGCGCCGGCTTGACCCAGCCCTTGCTCGGATGCTTGAGATACAACTGATAGGAGACCTTCAGGTTGCATTGACCCGCATCATCTTCCTTCGCGCCGAGCACCTGGTAGAAGAGCGTCACATCCTCGCCGTGATGGACGACGTTCTCCGCCCGAGGGAGGACATCGAAACCACTGACATGGAACGGTGATGCAGGCGCATCCTCACCCAGCTTCTCGAGCTTCTCCGCAAGAATGATGCGGGAAAGCCGCAGGCGATCGGTCCCCACCCGCGCGATGATCTGCCGGGCCCCCAAGTGGGGAGTAAACAGCCCGTCATCCTCCGCGAGCCCGGCAACCACGCTATAGTGGCCAGGCATCAAGGCACGAGCCGACGCGGCCACCAATCCTTCGTTGGTCTTTCTCGTCACAAAAGGAAAATCATCGCTTCCAAGGAGTTTGCCAGTCCCATCGTCCTCTCCCCGAAGCAATGCCACCAGCCGCTGCCCGGCGGGAAGCGGCTCCTTGAGTGGGACGATCATCCATGCCAGGGTCGCGCCGCCCTCGGCCGGGAAGAAAAACCACTGCGGATCCCACGCATCGCTTGGCTTCTCCATCTCGTCAGCTTGAAAGCTGTCAGAGCTTTCCCAGAGCGGGAGCTGCCACTTGTAGGCGCTCTGCGCCATCAACTCTTCTCGAGTCAGCTCTTTAACCTCTTCCTGAACGCCGATCTGAGGGGCCTGCCTGGTAGTTTCCGGGTGCGGGGTGTCCGGGAAGAAGAGCAGTGTCAAGGCGTCGGTTCTTCCTTGCGGGTCGATACGCAGCTCCTGCGTCGCCTCGGCCGAGTCGTTCTGCGCCCAGCTGATACCCATCGTCATCGTCATTCCGGCGAAGAGAAGCGCCAGCGACAACCACGCGGGCACACACCGTCGAAAGCTTCTGGAGATTGCAAGCATCTGTATCCCTCTTCTACCCAGGATTCCATGGCCCAGGAACCCCGGAACTTTACCATCATCTCCCAGCGACTTCCCATCCCTCGTCAACCGTTCATCGCCTCTCTGCGGGGACTCGCCTTCCCGAAGCACACGCGTTTGTGGACATCGATGCCGCCTCGTGGAATGATTCTGCTTCTGGCCCGGATTCTTCGTGAACCTTCGCAGCGGAGACCTGCCGCTGCGGTCGCAGCCGTGGACTCATGAATGATCCAGCCTGGAACTTCGGTTGTGAACCCATGACGCAGGAGTCACCCATGCCTTGGAAAGCCTTGCCCACAAAGAAGATCCTCGTCCTCATCCTTTCGCTGCTGCTCCTTCCCGTCGGAGCATGGACCTTCGCAGATGAGGAGATCCCTTCGGGTACACTTACGGAACTCAAGCGAGCCGTGAACACCCAGATCGAGGAGATCTGGAAAGAGAAGGTCGACGGCAAGCATGTGCGCCGCGGCACCTGCGCGATGGCGTTCCAGCCCGCCGGAGAGAAGCGCTACGAGGTCGAGTTCTACGAGGACTCGATCGCGGATGATGCGCTGACCCGCGAGCGCTACACCTTGACACTCGAGCCGGACGGTAGCCGCGAATGGAAGGTCACCGACAAGAAACTGCTCGACAACGTCACGGGGCTGCAGCGCTATTCTCCGGGCGATGAGACCTTCTTTCGCTTCGACGCGTTCTCCTTCGACAAGGAAGGTCTTCGTGCGAAGGGTGGCCCCGGTACGCTGATGATCCGCCATCGCGGCGAGGAGATCACCTCGGCCACCTTCGTTGCCGAGGGCCTCGAATACAACTACGAGCCACCGGAGGGCGTCAGCTTCTACGCGCGGCACCAGGTCATCAAACACCTGAAGCAGAAGTACCTCGAGTTCACGCCCGAGCGTGGAGCCCTTGTCTGCTCCCCGAACTACTGCGACGAGTTCCTGGAGGAGATCTTCTCCAATCGGCGCGAGGCGAGCAGAAGCGACATGGACCCGCTGATTCTCGAGATGATGCGCGACGACGAGAAGGAACTCGAAAAGAACCGTGGCAAGAACAACTTCGGCGGATTCCGCTTCGCCGAAGAACAGGACAACACCTTCTACATGCTCCGGCTGAAGCAGAAGAACAAGAAGCACTGGCTGGGGTTGATGTACGATGACTGGGATCCGAAGGAAGTCTCCCTCAGCGTCACCGGGTTCTGGCCCGTTCTCTACAATTACTACTCAGAGGCGACTCGCAAAGCGCAGATAGATCCCTACGAACTCGAGTATCGTCCGGATGAGGAAGCCCGTTTCTTCGATGTCAGGACCATCGAGGGCACGGTTGAGCTGGCGATCGAAGACTCCGAGACGATGCATGGTGACCTGACCTATGAATTGGTCGCGCACAAGGAGTTGCCCTGGATCAGCTTCGCCATCACACGCAACCTGAGAGAACGCAACGACAAGAAGGCTACCAAAACTCCCAACGTCAAGATCGAGACCCTGAGAAACGAAAAGGGAGAGAATCTCTTCTGGATCCAGACCGGCTCCAACAGCGGCCGCGTCATCTTCCCCGAGCCGATCAAGAAGGGCCAGAAGTTCCGCCTCGAGATGGCGTGGACGAACACCGGCTGTATCTACGACCACTCGGCATCCTATTCCTACGTCGACCGAGGCGGATGGCTGCCATTTGTCCGCTTCGGCGACCTGATCGACTCCCTGAAACTGACCATCAAGGTTCCAGCGAAATTCTCGACTCTTGGCATCGACAAGAAGGTTTCTGAAGAGGTCGCGGACGGAGTCAACATATCTCGCTGGGAATCGACCCACCCTATCTCCTTCCCGACCATCATCTATGGCGAGTACTACGAAGTAGAGAGCGAGACCGTCGCCAAGAAGCTCGACGGCACGAAGATCCCGGTCACGATTCACGTGGACAAGGTCGCGATGCATGACTCGGACATCCGGCCGAAGCAGCTCCGGCCACTCGTCGAGCAGGCGGCCCAGGCGATCAACCTCTACACCCAGGTCTGGGGTGTGGAGTACCCCTTCACCAAGCTCGACCTCGTCAACGATCCCGTGGGCGGCTTCCTCTATGGCCAGGCACCCGCCTCGATCATTTACCTTGCCGACAGGGTCTTCCGCGGAGCGGGAACCATGGCTTCGGTACTCGACGGCGCGGACTCGACATCGATCTCGCGTTTCCTCAAGACGGTCGTCGCGCACGAGACGGGCCACCAGTGGTGGGGGTCCTCGACGGCGAACCGCAACTCGGGCAACTACTGGTTCATCGAGAGCCTCGCGGAGTACTCTTCGGCGCTCTACGTCGAGAAAGCCGAGGGGCATGACGCTTACCTGCGCAAAGTAGAAAGCTGGCGCCAGGCGGTTGTCACGGCCGACCTGCTCTACCCGATCCAGTCCGGCTACACGGAGTGGGCCGGTGAGGCACGCGGGGGCGCTCAGAGCGCGATCTACAACCAGGGCCCCTTCGCATTCCATATTCTCCGGGAGACCTTTGGAGACGCCAAGTTCTTCACCTTCCTGCGCATGCTGGGCCGGAGCACCGCAAACCATGAGATCGTCACCCGCGACATCCAAAAGGTCGCCGAGGCGGCGTTCGGCGGCAGCATGGACTGGTTCTTCGACCAGTGGATCCGCGGCGTGGGCCTGCCGGAGTATCGCTGGAACATCACGAGCCGAAAAACAGAGGACGGGCAGTTCCTCGTCGAGGGCACCATCCTTCAGCGGGTCATCCTAGGAAAGAAGCAGGAGGTGCTCCCCGAGACCTACTTCCGCGGAGCCATTCCGGTCAAGATCTCGTTCGCGGATGGCAGCGTGCAGAAGGTCCCGCTGCTGGTCGAGGGTGAGACGACAACGGTGCGCTTCAAGGTGCCGAAGGAGCCGAAGAAGATCGGTTTCAACGCAGACAACGAGATCCTCTCGCCCAATGCCACAAAGGGGAGTGGCTGGTAAGCGAGAAGGACGAGGCTCTCTTGCCTCATGCGACAACGGGAGGTGGCTCGTGAGCACGAATGGCGAGATCCCCTCGCCGGCTCGTCGGTCGAGAGGGCAGTGGGAGCGAAATATGGTGGAGCGAGTGCTGTCTGGCGCATTCTTCGCTTGCGCAACCCACGAGCCATCGACTAGCTTTATGAAGACGGTCAGGAGGAGAAATGCCGATTTCACATCGTGCTGCCGGAGATGTCGATGTCATCAGCCTGTCGGGGTCCTTTGACGCGTCCGAGGCGCCCGCAGCCCGTGAGGAGTTCCGCCGCATTTGCGAGAAGGGCAGCGGAAAGATTCTCATCGACCTGGCTCAGGTGCAGTTCATCGATTCCAGTGGCCTCTCGGTCCTGGTTTCGACGCTCAAGAATGCCCGAAACAAGGGCGGCGACCTCGCGCTGATCAGCCTGACACCCTCCGTGCGCTCGATCATCGAGCTGACACGCCTTCACCGGATTCTTGACATCTGCGACAGCGAAGAGACTGCGCTGAAGAAGCTCGGGCAGAAATAGGGACTGCAGGCTAGCGGCTCTTGCGAAGGAGGAGTCGATTGGGATCGCCCTCGAGGTACTCGATCTCGTCCATCAACTCCCGCATCAGGAAGAGTCCTCGCCCCCCCTCGTGAACGCGGGCCGGGTCTGAAGTATCCTCGAGCTGCGAAGCTGCAGCCCATTTCTCTTCCGGGATCCGAGCCCCCCGATCCTCGAAAATCAGCTGGATCGAGTGCTCCTCGACACCCATCGCGAAGAGAAAATCCTTGCTGGGATCATGATCGTAGCCGTGGCGGACGATGTTGGTGGCTGCCTCCACGGCGCAGATCTCGAGGGAGTAGGCCAGGGTGTCGTCCAGCGACAAGATCGCCTTCAACTCGGCAATCGCCCAGCGAACCATGCGGAGATTGTCGATGTGCGCGGCAAGGCGTAGCGACAGAGTCCAGGAGCCCTTCGGCTGCATCAATTCCTTTTCGCTCATTCGTCACCCTCCCCCCGAGGAATCCCCCGGTATTCGATTGCCAGGAGCGAGATATCATCCCTGGGTGCATCACTTCCAGAAAACGCGCGCACGGCACGCACCACGGAGTCCGAGACCTGCTGGATCGACGACTCCGGCGAATCGAGAAGCTCGATGAAACGATCGTCGCCGAAGAGCTCGCCCTTGGGGTTGCATTGCTCGGTGATCCCGTCGGTATAGAGGAAGATGCGATCCCCGGGGCGAAGGACGACCTTTCCCTCGTCAAAGCCCAGGAACTCACCCATGCCGATCACGGGGCCACCCTCCTCGAGCAGCGAGACGCCGTCGCCGGGACGAATCAGCACGGTGGGTGGATGAGCCGCCGCGGAGTAGACCGCCTCCCCGCTGACCAGGTCCAGCACGAGGTAAACGATCGTGAAGGGCTTCTCGAAGCGCTCGAGAGGATACTCCCGGTCGAGGTGCTCGAGCACCTGCTTCGGTGAGGCGATGACCCCCTCCTGTCCTTGACCAACGGTCATACCCACATGAGGCGCCAGGGTCTGGGCAACCGAGAAGGTGACCATTGCGGAAGGCACACCGTGCCCCGTCACATCGACGACGTAGAACGCGACCCGTCTCTCGTCCAGGCTCATGAAGTTGAAGACATCACCCCCCACGTCGTCACAAGGCACGAAACTCCATGCCGTCTCAACCCCCGCCAAGCCCTGGCCGTCCGAGGGAATCAGGCTGTGCTGGATCCGTGCCGCCGCCGCCAGGTCCTCCTCCAGCGCACGTTGCTTCTCGAGCAGGTCACCGCTCAACTTGAGGAGCTGCGTGTTCAGGTCTTCGAACGAGGCGTTGAGCTGGCCCACCTGCAACTGCGTTCGGACCCGTGCGAGCAATTCCCTGGTTTCGGCCGGCTTGACGAGATAGTCGGCCGCGCCGAGTTCAAGCCCTCTTGCCCGGTCCTCCGCCTCCCCGCGACTGGCGAGGAAGACCACGGGAATGGCCGAAGTGTCGAGACGTGCTTTCAGTTGCTCGCAGAGCCCGAAACCATCGATCCCGGGAAGTGTCACTTCCAGAACGAAGAGCGCCGGTGGTGACGATCCCGCGATCTCGAGTGCCTGCTCGCCACTTTCGGCCTCGTCGACGAGAAAACCTTCGGCACGCATGATGGATGCGAAGGCGGCACGATCGTCCGGATTGGCGTCGACGATGAGAATCTGTGAAATCACGACTGAACTCCTCGAAAACGGGTAGGGGCGGGATGGTTCAAGACGCTCCGAAGCGAGGCGCCATGGCCATACGCAAACCGGACCGCCACCAGGTGGTCACGACGGGAATCCACACCGACGGCATGCCAATCCGGCGTTTCGGATGAAGGGCTGATGATTTCACCGGCGCGGGACACTACTGGTGCTCGGGACGGAGCAGATCAAAGACGGTCTTCACGGGCGTGAAGGTCGCCAAGGGAAGCTCCAGGAAGATCGTATTCCAACCCGCCATGGCGCCATTCCACAGACCCGGAAGCTCGAGTGCCTTGAGTTCACGCCCCCCCGCGGACTTCTCCGATATGAACACGGTGGACGGATCGACGAAGTGCTGCAGCACAAAGGGCCGCCCTCTCCAGTCCCGCAGTCCGCAAGCAAGATCCACGGGATTGAAGTGCGTGGCGCCTGCGACGATTTCACGACAGGCCGCAGAACTCGTATCAACCTGCGAGCCTTCCACGATCTGGCAGCTGACCGTCCCCTTGGCATCCCGTACCCAGAACGGTCCACCTCCGGG
Organism: Acidobacteriota bacterium; assembly: GCA_024763475.1. Lineage (GTDB taxonomy): Bacteria > Acidobacteriota > Polarisedimenticolia > J045 > J045 > JANTFM01. Next base: position 19,964 of record JANTFM010000017.1, read on the forward strand.
CTCACCATCGTTGCGCACCATGCCGCAAACGCGCAGCGGCCGGTCGAGGCGCTCGATATACCAGGCGACCTGCTCCGCCGTTGTCCGAGCGTCGAATCCCTCCGGGAGCTCGAGTCCGAGAGCCTGTGTGATAAGAATTTCCGCGGCAGAGAGGCTCTCGGCGGATACTTCGCTCGAGTGAAGCGCCTCGAGCAGCGCGAAGCACCTCTTCTGGGTTTCGATGAGAAAACCCGAGAGGATCTTCTTCCAGCGAGCCGTCGTGCGCGCTCGGCTCTCACTCGACACGTTGTCGATATTCTTGATCAGAACGATGTCGCCCCCGGACGCTTCGAGATTCGAAAGCAACGCGCCATGCCCCCCCGGCCGGAAAACGAGTCGCGAGCGTTCATCTCGGAAGGGGCGGTTATCCATGTCGACAGCGAGGGTGTCGGTCGCGGGGTCCTGGTGTGAAAAGGTCACCTCGAAACGAACTCCGAGCGCCGACGCGAGACGCTTGCCCTGCGTTTCCAGAACATCCCTGAAGCCCGCCTCGTGCTGCGGCGAAACGGTGAAATGCAGGCGACAGCAGCCCTCCGCGTCACGAGCGTACTCGGCCGCCTCGACGAGATGTTCCTCAAAGGGCGTGCGGGCTGCTTCGTCACAGCGATGGAACGCCAGCAACCCCTTGGGAAGTGAGGCGTATCCCAGGCCGGACTCCAGGAGCAGGGCCCGAAGAAGCTCGCGCCTGCCCGCCGACGGGCCGGCGACATCCTTCAACGCCTCGCTGAACGGGAAACGATCGAGTTCGGCAAGGAAGGTCGTCGCTTCCTCCAACCCATCGTTTTCCGAGTCGAGATGCGCGAGCAGCGCCTTGAACATCCGGGTCGCAGCGCCCGAAGCGGGGACGAACTTGCTGATCCTGCCAGCCCTCGCCGCCTCGTCATGGTATGCGATGAGCGCCTCGTGACCTGTCTCATCCAGGCGAACGATACCATCTCCCACGGTGCAGGCCCGCACGATACAGGTGAACGGCGGCGGGTCCCGAAAGAGTGCCATCTGCTCACTCACGCGCTCGGGTTGGATCCCCTTTTCGCTCATGTGCTCAAGGTCGCGATCCGCGAAATCCCGCATCAGTACTCCTTGCTCAGAGTGTCGGCAATCTCGGACAGCAGCGGTGCCCGCGCATCCCTCTCGGAGAGACTGGGAGCCTCGACGGGCCACTCCACGCCAATCTCTGGATCGTCCCAGCGGATGGCGATTTCTCCGGATGGCTCATAGATCGCGTCGCATTTGTACTGGAGTTCCGCCGTCTCGCTAAGGGTAACGAAGCCGTGTGCAAACCCGGCCGGGACATAGATCTGGCGGAAGTTCTCGGCGCTCAGCCGGGTACCAACCCATTGACCGAAGCTCTGCGAACCGGGCCGAATGTCCACGACCACGTCAAAGACTTCGCCAAGAGTGACGCGAACCAACTTGGCCTGCGCGGGGCGGAGCTGGGCGTGAAGACCACGAAGCACACCTTGCGCCGAGCGTGAATGGTTGTCCTGGATGAAGGTGGCTTTGATGCCGCCCTCGCGGTACTTGGGAAAATGGTAGGACTCGAGGAAGAAGCCCCGCGAGTCGAGATGCACCGTCGGCTCGATGATGAGGACCCCTTCGAGATCTGTTCGACGGAACTCCATTCCACCCTCCGCGAGGCTGCGCCTCGTCGCCTACCGCGAGCCGCAGGTCGTGCGTGCGCCGCCGGGCACATCCGGCACCACCTGGCCTGCCCTCTGCCTCAGCTGCTCGAGGCAACATTATGGCGCAGGAGTGCCTGACGCATCCTCCGCGCACCAGGAGATGTGGCGGCCTCCTTGAAAGCATCCCTTTCGAAACGGCTGAGTTCGGCAGGCGACCGAATCAGCGAGAGTTCCACGAGGCGTACCAGGCGATGAGGAGCCGGAAGATCCGCCAGATCCGGAGCAAGCCGTCGCGCATCCGCCGCCGCGCGACGGAAAACCAGGAAGCGAAGCAAGGGCAGGACTCCCAGAAGCCGGTCCAGCAGTCGCAAACGCGGCCGACGGGGACCCGCCGAACGGGCCACGGAGAGCAGGTCGCCCGCTGGAGCCAGCTGATCCACGAGCCCCCAGCGAAGGGCCCGGGCAGGATCCAGGGCAAGGCTCTTGCGCAACATCTCCAGCGCAAGCGTCGGTCCGATGAGGCGGGACAGGCGCCACGCTCCACCCCATGCCGGAAGCAGGCCGATCAGGCTATCGGAAAACCCGAGGCGGAGCGAAGGGGCGTCCACCAGAACCCGTATCCGGGCCGCCAACGCCAACTCGAGCCCGCCTCCAAGGCAATTCCCGGAGATCGCCGCAACGCTGGGAATCGCGAGGCGCGCCAGGCGCTCGAGCAGCTCCTGGCCGACCCGTGAGTAGCTTTCAGCACGGGATCCGTCCTCCAGTTCCTCATAGCAATCGAGGGAAGGACCCGTGAGGAAGGCCCCGTCACCCTTCGTCGCCAGGATCAGC
>JANTFM010000018.1 GCA_024763475.1 Acidobacteriota bacterium
GCTTTGGCGCTCCGCACTTTTTTTTGTTCCGGGAATTGATACCATCTTCTCTCAGGACGGCCCAAGGGCGCTTCGCCTGCGAGGAGGACTTATGACGCCATCCGAGGCTCCAGAGCATCTGCGCAGGGAAGGGGACCGTTTCACCGGTTTCCAGCATCTGATGAAGGAACGAGTGCAGAACATCCTGCTTGTCTCAAGCCTCTACGACTCCTTTATTCTCGAGCAGGATGGGCAGATCAATGAGAAATTCCTCACGGAATTCCTCGACCTGAATCTGCGGCACACACCGGAGCTGACCCAGGTTTCGAGTTCGGACGAGGCCCTTGCACGCCTGCGGGAGGGGAGCTTCAACCTCGTGATCACGAGTCCGCAACTCGGAGAGGTGACCGCCGCCGAGTTCTCTTTTGCCGTACGCGAGCAGGGGTTGGAGGTGCCGATCGTTCTGCTCGGATACGACGCTCGTGCCCTCAAGGATTTCATGGGACGCCACGACTGCTCGGAGATCGACCGCGCCTTCCTCTGGCAGGGCGACGTGCGGATCCTCCTGGCGATCGTGAAGTACCTCGAGGATCGCTTGAATCTCGAGCACGATACGAGGGAGGCCGGTGTCCAGGTCATCATCCTGATCGAGGACTCGGTGCGCTACTACTCTTCGTACTTGCCGATGATTTATGCGGAACTCCTGAGCCAGTCCCAACGAGCTATCGCGGAAGGCGTCAACCTCTCGCACAAGATACTCCGCATGAGAGCACGACCGAAGATCCTGCTGTGCAGCACCTTCGAGGAGGCGTGGGAGGCCTTTCAGCGTTTCTCGGACGACGTGCTCGGCGTCATTTCTGACATCGAGTTCCCCCGCGAGGGGACGGTCTCGAAGACGGCCGGCCTGGACTTCACGGCCATGGTCAAGACGGCGTATCCGGACATCCCGGTCCTCCTGCAGTCGAGCCGCCCCGAGTATGAGAGGAAGGCGCGTGCGCTGGAAGCAGCGTTCGTCCTCAAGGGGTCGCCGACCCTGTTGAACGATCTCAGACGCTTCATGATCGACAGTTTCGCCTTTGGAGACTTCGTTTTCCGCATGCCGGATGGCAGGGAAGTGGATCGGGCCAACAGCTTGAAGAGCCTGGTCAGGGCCCTGAGAACCGTGCCTGTCGAGAGCCTGCGCTTCCACAGCGAGCGCAATCACTTCTCAAACTGGCTGAAAGCGAGGACCGAGTTCGTTCTCGCGGATCGTCTGCGGCCGCGGAAGATCACGGATTTCGCCTCGATGAAGCACATTCGCGAGTTCCTGATCGAGATCATTGATGATTTCCGGCTCCAGCGGCAGCAGGCGATCGTCTCGGACTTCAACCCGGAGAGCTTTGATCCGGCGAGCGGTTTTGCCCGGATTGGCGGTGGATCGCTCGGAGGTAAGGCTCGCGGCTTGGCATTCGTCCGCTATCTTCTGAGCAACTACCCCGTGGACCGCCTCTTCGAAGGTGTGCGGGTCTCCGTCCCCCCAGGTGTCGTGCTCGGGACGGATGTCTTCGATGAGTTCTTCGAGGCGAACGACCTGTGGGATTTCGCCATCCATAGCACGGATCCAGCGGAACTCGAAAAGCGGATACTCGAGGCGGACTTCCCGGAGGCGGTTCGTGCAAGTCTGGCTCGTTTCCTCGAGCTCATGGATGCCCCCCTGGCTGTTCGTTCGTCCAGTCTCCTCGAGGATTCGCAGTATCAGCCGTTCACCGGCGTCTACGAAACCTACATGCTGCCAAACGACGACGAGGATCTGGAAGAGCGCCTGCTGCAACTCGTGCTCGCGATCCGGATGGTCTACCTCTCGACCTTCTCCCGGCATGCGAGGGCGTACATCCGTGCCACGCCCTATCGACTCGAAGAAGAGAAGATGGCGGTCATCATCATGAAGGTGGTCGGGGCGGCTCACGAGGATCGCTACTATCCCGACTTCGCCGGGGTCGCCCGTTCCTACAACTTCTATCCGGCCCCCCCGTTGAGCGCCCAGGACGGCGTCGCGGCGGTCGCGCTGGGAATGGGCAAGGCGGTCGTCGAGGGCGGCAAGTGCCTGCAGTTCTCGCCCTGCTTCCCGCGCCACATGGTCCAGTTCTCTTCGGTTCAGGACGTGCTGTCGAACTCGCAGCGGAGCTTCTGGGCCTTACCCCTCGGCGACCGGGGCGGAGCGGGGCCGAGTATCCGGGAGGTGGAGTACGGCCTCGAGGCGGCAGAGAACGATGGAACCCTGTTCTCCGTCGGTTCGACCTACTCTCCGGAAAACGACGCGGTCTACGACGGGATCTCGCGTCCTGGAGTGCGCCTGGTGTCATTCGCCCCGGTGCTGAAGTACGAGACCTTTCCCCTCGCAAGGCTGCTCGAGATCCTGCTGGAGGTTGGCAGCTGGGGTATGGGGGCACCGGTGGAGATCGAGTTCGCCGTCAATCTTTCGCCAGATGTGGGAAAGGCCAAGGAATTCGGATTCTTGCAGATGCGACCTCTTGCCCTCTCGCGAGAGGCGGAAGAACTCGATCTTGGTGGGGCGAAGCGGGAAGACCTGATTTGCCGCAGCGGACAGATTCTGGGTAACGGTCGCATCGAAGTCCAAGATCTGATCGTTATCGATCACCACAACTACCAGCGCAGCCAGTCCCAGGACGTCGCGATGGATGTGGCGCGGATGAACGGCAAGCTGGTGGCTGCCAGCACTCCCTACCTGTTGATCGGCGTGGGACGCTGGGGCTCGCGAGATCCATGGCTGGGCATCCCGGTGGCTTGGGACGAGATCTCGGGTGCCCGGGCGATCATTGAGGCCAGCTTCCGCGATTTCCGCGTCACTCCCTCCCAGGGAACACACTTTTTTCAGAACCTCACTTCCTTCAACGTGGGGTACTTCACGGTTGATGAAGAACAGGAGCGAGAGTTTGTTGATTGGGATTGGCTGGCGCAGGTGGAGGCGAAGGAGACCATCGGTGTGGTTCGGCACTTGCGTTTCGAGGAGCCCATCGTGGTCAAGATGAATGGGAAGCGGGGCGAGGGGCTGGTGACGCGCCCAGGCGTCAGTTAGAGAATGCCTAGCAGGCACCTGAGGTATTTGTAAAAGCGGCGCCGACAGCTAACTGACTAATTGATACGGTTTCGCTATGAGCTTACTATCTCGTTTGTCAATCTGCTTGTCTGGCTTCGCGATGCGCGAGACAAGAGCCGTTGGCCCTGCCCCAAGGACTCCCGGAGACTGGATGATGTCTGCAAGCCGCGCTCCCCGTGCATTTCGAATCGGCATCTTTGCCGCTGCGACACTGCTCGCGATCACGCCTCTTGTCTGTGCCGACAACGATGACTGTTTGATGTGTCACGAGGATCCGGATCTCGTCGCGGAGAGCGGGCATTCGGTAGGCGTGGATGCCGACGCGTTCGGCAACAGCGTGCATGCCGATCTCGACTGCGTGGATTGTCATGAGCAGCCGGGAGACTACGAGGACTTCCCGCACTTCGCAGTCTACAAGAAAGTGGACTGCTCAAGCTGCCACGACGAGGCCGCCGAAAGCTACGCGAGCAGCTTCCACGGCGTCCATTCGCGCTCCGACCGGCCCGATGCGCCGACCTGCGCATCCTGCCATGGTGCGGGTGGGAGCCCGCACGCGATAGGGGCGCTGGATCTTCGCTCCGCTGAGAAGGCCTGCCAGCGTTGTCACAAGGAGGAAGCGAAGGCTTACGACGGCAGCGTGCACTTCCGCGCGGCGAAGGCAGGCAAGATGAGTCCAGGCTGCGTGACCTGCCATCCGGCGCACTCCTCGGCGATGCCGCCAGCAGCCGGTGCGGTGGACCATCTCTGCGAGGGTTGCCACGAGGGCACGATGGATGTCGTGCAGGCCAATGGTCACCTCGGTGAGATGAAGTCGGGCGGGACGATGTCCTGCGCGTCCTGCCACGATGTGCATTCGGCCCACAAGCCCCAGCTCGACGAGGGTGTGCTGGAGGCTTGCAACGATTGCCACGAGGGATACCAGGACCAGTTCGTGGGCTCGGTTCACGAGGATCTCTTCGAGATCGAGGAGATGAACTGCCTCTCCTGCCACCGGGGACACAACGTGAAGGATGCCCTCGAGGACGAGGGCTTCGGCTGCGGCAATTGCCACGACGAGGCGGAAGAGGTCTATCGCGGCAGCGCTCACCGGCGCGCCCAACTGCGCGGTGACTCCGTGGCGGCCAATTGCGGAGACTGTCACGGCGGGCACCACGTGCTCGATCCTGCCGACGAGGACAGCCCCGTCAATCACTTCAACATTCCCGACACCTGCGGCAAATGCCATACCTCGGAGACGATCGTGACTCCGGAGTACGTGCGGCTGCCGGTTTCGCTGCCCAGCTACCTGGACTCCATCCACGGAATCGGTTGGTCGAACCACGAGCCGACCGCGGTCTGCACCGACTGCCACGGTGATCACAACCTCTATCCAGCCTCGGATCCCGAGAGCACGGTCAACAAGCAGAATATCGCGGCAACTTGCGGGGCGTGCCACGAGGACGTGAGCAAGGAGTACCGCGGCTCGATCCATGGTCGTGCGCTGGCCATGGGAGTTTCGGATAGCCCGAGCTGCGTGGATTGTCACGATGAGCACTTGATCCTGCCGCCCGAGGATCCCTGTTCGACCGTGAATGCTCAGCGTCAGGCCGAGAGCACCTGCGGCAAATGCCACGAGAATCCGGAAATGGCGGCTCGCTTTGGGCTCTCGGATGAAGTCGTTGGCTCCTACAAGGACAGCTACCACGGTTGGGCCCTCAGGCGGCAGTGCCAGACGGTGGCGACCTGCAAGGACTGCCACAACGCGCACGATATCCGCAGTCCGCAGGATCCCGACTCCTCGGTTCACCAGGACAACGTGACCTTCACCTGCGGCAAGTGTCACGAGGCCTCCAACCCGCAGTTCGCACAGAGCTACTCCCACGAGAGCGCCCGCGACCAGATGCTGATCCACGACTGGGTTCGCGTGACCTACATCGGGTTGATCCTGATGACCCTCGGCGGCATGTTCCTGCACAATGCACTGATCTTCTTCCGGCGCCTCAAGACTCACAAGCGGGACTACCACGCCCAGCCGACCGTCGACAGGATGAACCGCAACGAGATCATCCAGCACCTGCTCTTGGCGGTCACCTTCTCGGTGCTGGCAATTACCGGATTCGCGCTGCGCTTCCCGGATTCGTGGTGGACGAAGATTCTCGCTTTCTGCGGTATGGACGAGGACGTTCGCCGGATCATCCATCGAACGATGGCGTTCGGTATGACGGCCACATCGCTCTATCACATCTACTACATGATCGCGACGCGCCGGGGCCGGATGCTGCTGCGCGCGATCTTCCCGAAGTACACCGATGTCATCGAGGCGTTCCAAAACATCATGTACTACCTCGGGCTTCGCAAGAGTCCGCCGCGCTACGCGCTTTATGACTACACCCAGAAGATGGAATACTGGGCGTTGGTGTGGGGCACGATCGTCATGACCGTGACCGGCATCGTCCTGATGTACCCGGACTTCGTGACGGCCTACTTCCCGGCCTGGGTGGTTCGTGTCTGCGAGACGATCCACTTCTACGAGGCGATCCTTGCGGTCGGCGCCATCATCATCTGGCACTTCTTCTTCACGATCGTGTTGCCGGAGGAGTACCCGATGAGTTGGATCTGGATCACCGGGAAGATGACCAAGCACCACGCGGATCACCACCACCCGCGGGCTCACGAGGACCTCGACGAGGACAGCAGCGGGGACGACGGATAGCCGCAGCGGGGGGCGAGGAGCTTATTCCCCCTCACCCGACCCGAAGACGTTGCGGGGACGACGGATAGCCGCAGCGGGGGGCGAAGAGCCTATTCGCCTTCGCCCGCCCCGAAGACGTTGCGGGGACGACGGATAGCCGCAGCGGAGGGCGAAGAGCCTATTCGCCTTCACCCGACCCGAAGAAGTTGCGGGTTCCGTAGGTTTCGGCGTTCTCCCCGAAGGAGCGAATCTCATCCTGGCTGACGAAATAGGTCGCGTGCTCGCCGGCGATGCGGGAGAAATCCACTCTGCCGCCTCCGCCGCCTTCGCTGCGATAGGCCACCTGGGCGAGGTTCTCGTCGACCGTGGAGTTGAGACAGGCCTGGCAGGCCGGACAGTAGAAGTCCAGTTTCTTACCCTCTTCGAGCACGAGCTCTTCGGGAAGAAAGACCTGGTAGTTGCCGGGCTGGGGACTGAGAAGGATCAAGCCTCGCGTATCACCGCTGACGACCGCCAATACGATTTTGACGTTGGGATTGAGGGTCGCGTCACACTTCGGGCAGTAGAACTTGCGCTTCATCGAGGATCCTCCCGACAACCCGGACCACTCGTGACCTCACGAAGAAAGCCCCCGGATTGATGGCGACTCAGGATACGAAAGAAGACGGCTGGCCGTCAACGGAGTCTTACTCGATCTCGACACCGTGACAGACATCTCCCACCTCGATGGAGTCCACGACATCCATGCCCTCGATCACGCGGCCGAAAAGCGTGTAGCGTCCTTCGAGGTGCGGCGTGGGGACTTGGGTGATGAAGATCTGGCAGCCACCGGTATCAGGCCCAGAGTTAGGCATTCCAACGCTTCCCCGGGAGTAGGGCTCACGGTTAATCTCGTCTCGCAGGACGACCCCGCCCGTGCCCCAGCCATCTCCACGGGGATCGAGACCCTGGATGACGAAGCCGGTCACGACGCGATGGAAGGGCAGGCCGCTGTAGCGTCCCTCCTTGGCGAAATCGAGGAAGTTCTTCACATGGCGTGGCGCTTCGTCGCGGAAGAGCTCGAGCCGAATGTTCCCCTTGGTGGTTTTCAGCAGGATCCGGGGGTTGGGCTGGGCGGTGAAGTAGTCTTCGCCAACGATGGCCTCAACGGTAGAATTCTCCGCGAGCGGGGGCAATTCGAAGGTCTGTCCGGCCACTTTTCGGAAGAGATTGGCGGCGACCTTGCGGACGGCAATGGATGGATCCGAGAGCGCCTGTTCGAGCAATGGGATCGCGGCGTTTCCCGCGAGGGTTGTCGCGGTCTTGATCGCTTCGATCCGGGTTTCCGCGTTCTCGCGAGTCGAGGCGGCCTCATAGGCCGCACGGACAGCATCGAGGTCTTCGGCCTCGCCCACCTTCGCAAGCAGCGTGAGGGCTGTGCCACGGATCGCGATATCCTCCCGGGAGAGGCGCTCCAAGGCCATCTCACGGGCGAAGTCGGAGAGTTCTTCGGGGTATTCGAGGCCGATGAGGGCAGCGGCCACGACCTGCGGGTCCGGGTCACGGCTGAGTCGCCCGAGCAGGTGTCGCGCCTTGCGAGTCTCGAGCCGGGTCGCCGCCGCAGCGGCGGCGACGCGCTCGAGGGGCAACAGGCTGCGGGCCCATTCCGCGATCACCGGTGTCCCGTACTCGCGGGTCAGCGCGGACCTGAGAAGGGCTGCGCTGCGCACGGCCAGCGACTTGTCGGCGAAAGCTGCCTCATACAGCTTGGCGTCGGGAGCGGCGGCCAGGATCGCTGCGCGGCGCAGGTGATAGTCCTGGGGCGCCTGGTTGCGCGCGGCCGCCTGGGCGAGAGCGGCCTGTGCACCCTGGCCTTCGAGTGCATCCGCTGCGGCTGCGGCGACGAAGATATTCGCATCCTCGAGAAGGGCCGGAAAGTGCTCTCTGATGAGGGATGCGGAGTTCTCCGTGCGAGCGATGCCCCGAACGGCGAAGAGACGCGACCGGTAGTCCGTGGCGGACAACGCGGGCAGCAAGAGTTTCTCTCGCCCCGGGAAGGCGATATTGGCCACCGCGTAGACCCCGCGCCAGTGCTGTTCTGCGTCGTCGGCATGGGCCTCGAGGTACTGCGCCAACTGCGTGCTGACCTGATGGATTTCGCTGCTGACCAGGTCTGGATTCGGGTCTGCGCGCCGGCCGATGAGACGGGCGAGGGACAGGGCCGCCTGCCCCCGCACGGCAGCTTCTTCATCGCTGAGCGCCGCCAGAAGAGTCTCGAGGGCCTTGATCCGCCCGAGTTTGCCGAGCGCCTCCACGCCGCGGAGCCTGCGGGCAGGATCTGCGTTGTGGGTCTGCTCTTCGAGGATGCCGATCGTGGAGGGAGCGGCGATCTGTCCAAGGGCGAAGATCTGTTCGGTTGCGGCCTCATCGTCCGTTTCGGCTTCCAGGGCCTCCCGGACCACGTCGGCGAGCGCGGCGTCCCTCACCCGCCCGGCACCGCGCGCAGCCCGCGCGCGCACGCTGGCATCTTCGTAGCGCAACAGGTCCTCCCAGGCCAGTGGGTTTGCCTCTCGGAGGTCCTCCTGGTCGGAGATGTCCTGGAACTTGCACTCGCAGGGGTCCTGGGAGCAGCCCGTCAGGACAAGCACGAATACGGCGGAGAGAGCGAGTAGGTATCGAGTCATAGTGGGACGCATTATAACCGGTAGGCTATCCTTCATCGCCATGAAGCCACCAGCCCTCGTCGACACACACAACCATTTGCTATTCGGTGCCCTTGGAGAGGATCCGGAAGGCGCATGGCGGCGTGCCAGGCTCGCCGGTGTGACGCGCGCACTCCTGATTGCGGTCGATGCAAGCTCGTCCCGGCAGACCGTGGACTTTGCGGCGGGCCGAGAGGGCCTATTCGCATCGGTGGCAATCGATCCCAACAGCATTCATGACGTCGCGGAAGGGGACTGGGAACAGGTCGTCGCACTTGCGCAGGATGAGAAGGTCGTCGCCATCGGGGAGACGGGGCTGGATCTGTACTGGAAGAAATCGCCCCTGGACCTGCAACTGGCCTGGTTCGAGAAACATGTCGAGCTGGCTCTCGTGCGGGACCTGCCGCTGGTCCTGCACATTCGCGATGCGTTTCCCGAGGCACGGGACCTTCTCTCGCGCTATGCAGGCCGGGGGCTGCGCGCCGTGCTGCACTGCTTCGGGGGGCAGGCGGAAGATATTCACCCCTTCGTCGAATGGGGTTTCATGGTGTCCTTCGCGGGTAACCTGACCTATCCCAGTGCGGGTGCCCTGCGCGAGGCCGCCCGTGCGACGCCGCTCGCGCAGTGCCTGATCGAGACGGACGCACCCTGGCTCGCACCGGTCCCACAGCGGGGAAAGACGAACGAGCCGGCGTTCCTCGTCCATACGGCGCGCGAACTCGCTGAGATCAAGCAGCTGGACTATGAGCAGTTGGCCGAGGTCACGACGGCGAATGCGTGCCGTTTCTTCCGCTTCGAGTCCTCCCGGTGAAACAGTCATGAGTCCTTTGGCTCGGCCCGCGCGGAGGATGGTCTCGTGGGTCGCTTCGACCGGTCGAGCGATTCACCTCCTCGGTGGAGCCCCGCTCGTGCCAGGTTATTGCTCTCTTGAACTTCCGTGTCGGAACACTAGCGTGCCTTGAGGGTCGCCCGCAGGTCCAGGGATTCATCACCGCGGCGGAGGTCCAGCCGGATGGAGTCTCCGGGCGCGTGCTTCTTGAGTTCGTCCGAATACGCACGAAGGCTGCCGGTGGCGACCCCGTCGATAGCCACGATGATGTCTCCGGCCTTGATCCCGGCCGCGGCCGCCGCCGACTCTTCCATCACCTGCTGGACTCGGACCCCCGGACCCTCGAAGGAGAAGTCCGGCATCGTGCCCAGACTGACCCTCCGGCCGGGCCCTCGAGCACCGGGATGAGCGCCGCTGGCAGGTGCTGGTGGCTGCTTGCCCTTGATCGTCACGGTCAGGGGCTCCTCCCGCCCGGCGAGATAACCGGTTAGCTCCTGGGAGACTTCCGCGACGGAGGCCATGCCGGCGTAGTCGAGCTTGTCGAGGGTATCCGAGGGTCGATGGTAGTCGGCATGGGGGCCGGTGAAGAGCTGTACGGCGGGAATGCCGTTCTCGATGCAGGCAATCTGGTCTGAGGAGTCGAGGGGCTCCGGCACGATGGCCGCATGGACTCCGGTCGTGTAGCCGATGCCCATGAAGATGAAGCGCCATTCGCGGGCGGTGTCCGCGTTGAGCACATAGAGCTTGTCGTCGGCGAGGCGGCCCACTGTGTCAAGGTTGACACAGGCGTAGGGCGTGGTGGACTTGACCAGTTGCCCGATGAAGTGCCGCGATCCCACGAGGCCGGCCTCTTCGGCCGTGACGACGGCGAAGATGACGGGGCGCTCTGGGGCAGGATCCGCCGCCATGGCACGGGCAAGTTCGATCAGGACGGCGACGCCCGAGGCATTGTCATCCGCTCCGGGGTGAACCTTGCCCTGGTTGCCTTCCCGCACGTCGGGCCAGCCAAGACCGAGGTGATCGATGTGCGCCAGAACGACGACGGGTTCCTTCGTGAGCGCGGGATTTCTGCCCGGGATGCGGGCGATGAGATTGGTCAGCCGGATCTCACGCCGGGGCTCGCCGCCCCTCCAGAGCCAGCTCTGGCGGAACCCGTCCTCGCCGGCTGGCTCGAGGCCGATCTCGCTCAGACGCTGCTCGACCCAGGTGGTGGCCTTCTCGAGTTCGGGGGTTCCCACGCCGCGCCCCCGCATGGCTTCGGACGCCAGGGCCTCCGCGTTCTCGCGGAACTTCGTTTCATCGAAGGCTGGAGGGAGTTCCGCCAGGGCCTTCCTCTCGGGCAGGACCAGCGCGGGGAGCTCCTTGTCTGATAGCTGCCGCACGAGGGGGGACGCGAGGGGTTTCCACATGCCCTTGAGCATGTTCTGGGGCTCCGGGCCGCGGAAGGCGAGGTAGGAGTAGCGGGTGTAGTGGGGCAGCTTGCGGGCCAATCCCGCGATGGCCTCGGTCGGCTCGGCGGTCACCCAGGCGACGGCCTGCTCCGGATCATCCGGCTGACGGGAGACCAAGACCAGGGAGTGATCCGCCTGTGGCAGCTCTTCCTTGCCGATCGTGACCTTTGCACCCGTCATGGAAAGGCCTTGGGGGGCGAGGGCTTCCGCAACCTGGGAGCCAAAGCGGTTCTTCCAGCCGAGGACCCAGAGGGAGCCCCCTGGGAGCTCGTCGATCTCGCTGTCGAGCACGGTCCGAGGCTCTCCTTCACCCTTCCATGCTTTCGCGAGCGTCATCCATGCCTCCCGTTCGGCGCCTGTGGCAGCGCTGGGTAGGACGAAGAGCGGGTCCTTGTTGCCAAAGACGGTGGACAGAGCGGGCGGGACTTCCAGCGGATCGAGGCGGCGCATGAGATCGAAACGGGGGTCGAAGTCGAGGCGCAGGGGCATCGAGGCGCAGGGGATTCTCACGGTGGTTTCACGCTCACGGGTCTCGTGCACGACCCATTGCGCTTCCTCCTGTCCCTCGAGCGTGACGGCCAGAGGCAGGAAGACGGGGAAGGGATCCTCTTCTTGCGTTTGCCGGATGACGACTTCGAGCAGGAAGGGATACGCCTCATCGTCCTGCTGCCGGACGAGGGTGGAGGCGATCTCGAAGCTCGGGGCTCCCGTGCGGCTGATCCAGGAGAGGAAGAAGGGGCGCCAGAGGATACGGGTTCTTTCGGTAAAAAGGTTGGCGATGTGAGTATAGGTTGCCCTCGTGAACGCCTGTCGCCGTGCGAAGCGCTTCATCGTCTCGCGGAAGTCATCGTCTCCGACAGCCATGCGGACCATGTGGAAGAGCATGAGGGCCTTGCCGTAGCCTACCGCCTCGGACGCCGCAGAGTGCCGCGAACGGAAGGCGGTCAAGGGCTGGTCCTCGCCGCCCTTGACGAAGTCGGTGAACTTCTTGAGTGTCCCGCGGCGATAGGTCTCGCCTTCGCCCCGCTGCTCGGCGAGCAGATGATCCGCCATGTAGGCGGTGATGCCCTCACACCAATTGCCTTCCGACGTATCAACGTAGACCGAGTTGCCCCACCAGTTGTGCAGGATCTCGTGGGGATAGGACGACGTGAGAATCCAGGGGAAGCGGATGATCTGCGGCCCGAGGAGCGTGAAGCCGGGCATGCCGTAGCCGGTCTCCCAGAAATTCTCGACCATCGAGAAGGAAGCGTAAGGGTAGTCGGGCAGGATGGACTCGTACATCCGCAGGTAGCGTTTCGTCGCCTGCAGATACTTGTTGGCCAGTGCCGGGTCCGGCGTCCGCAGGAACGCGAAGATCTCGGTCTTGCCTGCCATGTCGGAGTACTCCGTCCATGGCCCGGCGATCAGGTAGATCTCCTCTGTCGGATGAGGACAGTCCCAGGTCGTGCTTCGGCTGCCGTCCGGGGTAGTCGCGTGCTCCGTCCGGCCTCCCTGGCTGACGCTGTCCCATGGGGCCTTCAGGCCCTCGACCTGCAGTGAAAAGGTCACCATGCCATCGCCGAAGGAGGGGACCCAGAAACTCGTCCCCGAGAGAAAGACGCCCTCTTCACCGATGAGCCCCGGGGTCTCGGAGAACGAGCGCTGGTACTCCTCACCCTGCTGGGCCAGCGGATGGTAGATCGTGCCGTGGTAGCGAATCTCGACGCTCTCGGGGGCCGTGTCCTCTCGCAGGAGCTTCCAGCCCGCGAGAGGAACATCCTCCGCGACGGTCGCTGTCGTCGCGTTGATGCCGAAGAAGGATGCCGTCACGGGACCCTTCACGGCCTCTAGATGCCATCCCTTGGTGAGGGCCTCAGGCGCCAAGCCGGCATGAAGTACGAAGTGGTATGCGCCGCTCTCGTCGGGCTTTACGATTCCCGCGGGAGTCATCGTGTCGTGCACATCGAGCAGATGCTTCTCGGGCTCAAGCTGAACGGTCAGGTCGTGGTGCAGCGCAGGTTCCATGCCGAGCACGCTCGAGGCAGCGCCAAGAAGGAGGGCTACAGAAAAAACTGTCGACATGAGGATCGTTCTTGAAGGCACGGTCTTGATCTCCAGGTAAGAGAGAACGGCTATGCAGGCGAACATGATCGCGCCGCAAGCTCCCGGGCGCCAATGGTGTTGCTTCCTCGCGGTAAGGAACCCAAGTTCACTCCTGCGAGATGGCTTCGCGTGGAGTTCGATCTCATGGATGCTCTCAAACTCATCCGATGCTGCGTTTGCGCGCGAACGCCTGAGGACGTCCGTCTCGCCATCTGCCCGACCTGTGCCAAGCGCGTTTGTGCCGAGCACGCCTTCCGCCGCAGCGGCAAGTTTTTCTGCACGAAGCAATGTGCCGAGTGGTTCTTCTACGGAGACCCTGAGGACCTCGAACCCGAGGAATAGCGCGGGAGACTCCAGTCCAGCGTCCGCCGGGACGGGGGCAGGAGAAGGGTCAGGGCCAGCAGAGGGACCAGATTGACCTGCGGCAGGCTGTCAAAGGCGCGAAGGACCCGTCGTGCGCCGGCAGCGAAGGCCCGCGTGCTCTGTTGCGTGTCGAAGGCCCTGCGCACGGTCTCTAGCCCAGACAGTACGGCCTGGCCGAGGAGCCAATCGGACGCGACGGCCTCGCGCTCGAGACGCTTCATGCGGGGGAAGGCCTGCCGTAGCGCCTGGGCTGTTGGCTTTCGCGTGAGCAGGCGCCGCACGGCGGGATCCCTGAGAGGATGCCGGCCGGCCCGAAGGAGCGGTGGCGGCAGCTGCCGGTAGCCGGTCTCGATCGCGCGGGCCCAAGCCGGCCAGAAGAAGCGCTCACTGAAATTCCGGGCGTCCTGCCGGGGCCGGAGTGCCGCACGCAGCGCCGCACGGTCGAGCACGGAGACGAGGCTGACCTCGCCCCTAGGTGCGAGGATCGGCGCGTCCACGGATTCTCCGGGCGGTGTCAAGGACTCCAGCAGCCGCTCCAACGCAACTTCGAGGCGATGGGCGGCCCGCTGACCCCGGTAGCTGCGGCTCCAGGACAGGGTCAATAAGGCGTCGCTCCCCTTGTCGCGTGCCGTGATGGCGAGATCAATGATCATCGCCGTCATCTCGTCGCGCAGGAGCTGCGAGCTCTTGCGCGAGTAGCGTTCCCTCGCGAGAACGTCGACCGCGCCGTCAAGGCTCTCGGTGATCCGGAAGCGGGTGAGCCACCGACGTTGGGAGTACGCCTCACGCGGGCCCACCCGAAGCCGGAGGGTGCGCGTGCGGGTCTTGCGCCACTCCTCGATGTAGGTACCCGCAACTTGGGTAACGCCATCGGCAGAGCCCAAGATGGCGAGCTCCGGGACCTGTCCTGCGAGGAACGCCGCGACAGCGTCTCCGGCAGCTGGCATGCGGGGGTCCAGCCGCGCGGTCGCCAGCAGTCTGTTCTCGTGAGTCCAAAGCCTGGCGGCGGAGAGTTCCGCCGCCAGGCCTTTCGCGAGAACGCTTGCCGCCCGTGCGGGGAGCTCGTCACGCAGGGACTGGGCCGCCTCGAGCAGTTGCTCGAGAGTTCGGGCGATCGCGCGCAACGATCGTCCCGCGAACACGCGGCCCGTGAGGGTCTCGAGTCTCGAGAAGAGGGCCCGGCCCTCGTCCTGGATCGACGCTGCGAGTTTTCGGGCCTCGCGCACACGTCGCAGCCAGCGGCGATCGGAACCTGCCGGCTCGGCCGAGGCGAGCCACGCCTCCAGGCTCTCGAGGCGGGTGATCAGGATGTCGATTCTCGAGCCCTCCCCGATCAGGGCGCGGCGACGGCGCCGCAGTGACTCGGGAATCTCATCGAAACGCTTGCGCAGCCGCTGGACCTTCCCGAGCAGCCGCTCTGCATTCGGCAGCAGTTCTCCCGCTGCCGGCCAGAGCGCATCGAGCAGTTCGGATCCCAGTCCCTCGGCGTCCTGGAGGTGATAGCCCAGGCCGAGCTTGGCGCCGATCCGACGGGAGGAGCGGGTGAGCGTCTGAAGGGATGCGGAGATCTGCCAAGGCTCCTCCGCACGAAGCGCGACCTGGACGCGGTCGAGACGAGCCAGCCGAAGCTCGAGTTCGGCCCGCGTTCCGAGTACGGTCATCGCCGAGATTCCTGGCAGTGGCCCGAGGCGAAGCTTCTGCACGCGGGCCGAGGCCCCGAGTTGGAGGGGGACCTCTTCTTCGAGGCTCCAGGTCGCACCTACAGGCAGCGGAATGCCGGAACTCCAGGTCTGGGGGTCGACCCAGGGGGTCAGTTCACGAAGGGCCCGCGCCAGTGTCCAGCGGGCGTCGAGAGGGAACTCGAGTTCGAGAAGGGCATGGCCGCCCCCCGAGCCGCTGACCGACAGCGCCTGATGTGAACGCCTCCTCGCCGGGACGCGCCAGCGGACGGAGGTCTCCACCTCGGCCTGCAGCTTGGCCCTTGCTCCGTCCTCGTCCTCCGAGAAGCTGAGCCGTGCGGTGGCTTGGGTGGGGACCGAGAGAGAGAAGCGTGCCCGGCCGATGTTGAAGACTCGATTGCTGAGGCGCTTGGAGCCACGAAGAGACAGCTCGAGTGCGGTCGCCCCCGCCGCGAGGGTCGCGACCCTCATGCGCGGAGAGACGGGATCTCCGCCGGTGGTGGTCCGGGCCTCGAGTTCGAAGAGAGAGGATGCCTTCATGCCGCCATTCTGCCACGGATCCGCGAGGCGAACGGCGTTCCGGTCCCGGGGGGAGACTCGCTGCTGTAAACACGAGCT
Source organism: Acidobacteriota bacterium (assembly GCA_024763475.1). Classification (GTDB taxonomy): domain Bacteria; phylum Acidobacteriota; class Polarisedimenticolia; order J045; family J045; genus JANTFM01. The sequence continues at coordinate 15,454 of JANTFM010000018.1, forward strand.
AAATGCTAGATAAAAACGCCTAAATACACTACGCTTCGCAAGATGAGAGGGAGATCTTGGGGGCCCACTCCGGGATCCGATCGAGAGAAGGAGGGCGCGCAAAGATGTCGAAAACTCATACTTTGCAGCGTGGAGCGAAGAATGTTGCACCTCGCCGACTCGGAGAATTCATGCTGCTACGCGCCATGTATCGAACAAATACGGCACTCAATGAAACGATTTCATCGCCAGAAGTGGGGCGCAACATTCTTCGCTCCACGGGGCATACGTTGCGAGGCGCCATCGCGGTGGCGGCGCTCGCACTGGTCTTCCTCTGCACGTTTCCGGTACGGGCCGGGGAAGCTGGCGACGGGTGGAAGGGCGGGCTCGACCTGACGCCTTGGCGCGGCAAGGTCGTGCTTGTCGACTTCTGGGCCTCTTGGTGCGGCCCCTGCGCCCAGGCGTTTCCCTGGCTCGCCCAGATGCAGCAGAAATACGGTGAGCAAGGCCTGGTCATCGTATCCATCAACCTCGATGAAGACCGGGAAGCTGCCGAGACCTTTCTGCGTGCGCAGCCTGCCCCATACGATCATGTCTTCGATCCAGAGGGGGCGTTGGCCGAGGCGTACGAAGTGGGCATGATGCCGACGGCTCTGCTTTTCGATCGCGAGGGACATTTGGCTGCCCGGCATGAGGGCTTCCATAACGAGGAACGGGCGCTTTACGAGGAACGCATCCAATCGCTGCTCATGGGGCGAAGCCTCGATTTGAAGGTGGCAGATCTCGCCGGCAGCGGTGTTGCTGGAGGCGTTCGGTCCTGGCAGCGGGGACGCCTCGCGGGCCGCGACATGTGGCTCGAGAGCGATCCGCTCGACTTCGCGATCGATGACCATATTTACTTCAGCAAGGAGGCGTCCGCAGGTGGGCGTGGTTTCGGTGGGGGGGGCTGCGGATGCAATTAGATCAGCAGCAGAGACCCCATCAGCAGCAAGAACTGGACTCCGGCACCGGCCGGCGTGGCCGCCTCGCCGCCTCGCTGCTCGCTGCGACCTGTACCCTGCTCGGTTCCGTGCCTGGGCCCGCGCTCGCCGCTGAAGAGTCGAAGTCGTGGGAGTTCGATACTGCGGTGCTCTACTACAGTGAAAAGGACCGCGTGAGTGACGGCAGCGCCCACGTCCTTGCCCAACGTGCTCTCAAGGACGGTGGGCTCCTGCGCTTCAAGGCGACTGTGGACGCGCTGTCCGGCGCCTCTCCCAACGGCGCGCTTCCAGGCTTGGACGCACAGACCTTCACCTCTCCCTCTGGTAACGATAGCTACACGACCCCTGCGGGAGAGATCCCGCTCGATCCCACCTTCCATGACACCCGGCTCGCCCTCTCGGCAAACTGGGTTCGTCCTCTGGGCCGGATGATGGACCTGGACCTCGGCGCGTCGTTCTCGAGCGAGTTCGACTATACCCACGCGGGCCTCAGCGCTGCTTTGACTCGAGATCTCAAAGGGCGCAACACGACCCTGAGTGCTGCGTTCGCGTTCTCGGCCGACTCGGTGAATCCCCAAGGCGGCGTTCCACGGCCTTTCTCGTTGATGCCGCCGCCCGGGGAAGGGGAGGGCGAGGGCGAGGAAGAAGAGGCGCTGCTGTTCTTGGGTGGCAAGGATGATGATGGCGGCGGCGGCTCAGGCAGCGAATCGAAAACCGTTGTTGATGCGCTCTTTGGCGTGACTCACGTCTTCGGGCCGAGTTCCATCGGACAGTTGAACTACTCGTTCTCTCGCTCTTCGGGCTACTTGAACGACCCGTACAAGATTCTCAGTGTGCTCGAGCCGGGCAGTGGAGCCCCCCTGCCGGGGCCGGAGGGGATAAGTACCTACCTCTACGAGTCTCGCCCGGACACGCGGACCCGACACAGCCTCTTCACGGCCTACAAGCAGCAACTCGGGCGGGACATTCTCGACCTCTCCTATCGCTTCACGACCGACGATTGGGGGATCGACTCCCACACGGTTGACCTGCGCTATCGCTTGCGGATGAAGCGGCGGTGGTATCTGCAGCCTCATCTTCGCTACTACACGCAGACGGCTGCGGACTTCTATCGGCTCTACTTGGTGGATGGGATCGGGTTGCCGATGCACGCGACTGCGGATTTCCGGCTCGCGGAGTTTGACGCTTTTACCTACGGTGCAAAAATCGGCTGGCGACTGCGTCCGGATGCGGAATGGAGTGTACGCCTCGAGTACTACACACAATCGGGGGTCTCTCCACCGCCGGCCGCGCCGGGCTTGCCCGCGGGCGACGCGTTGCTCGCGACGCTCGATGCGCTGATCGTCCAGTTTGGCTACCGCTTTTGATCCGTCGCGAGGGCGAGCTCTGGGTGGGTTCCTTCCGCGCCATGGCCGGGCCATGTGAGGTCCTGATCCAGGGTGGAGAGCGAACCCACGCTGAGCGTTCCCTCGCCATCGCGGCACACGAGGCGCGGCGCGTCGAGCGCAAGTTCAGCCGCTATCGCCGAGGCTCAGTGGTCGATCGCATCAACCGTGCGGGTGGCAAGGCGGTGGAGGTCGACGAGGAATGCGCCCGACTCCTCGATTTCGCCACCGTGCTCTATGAGATGAGCGAGGGCCGCTTCGACATCAGTTCAGGTGTGCTGCGGGCCGCGTGGCGCTTCGATGGAAGCGATCGGCTGCCGGACCCGGCGGATGTCAAGCGTCTGCGCCGTCGCATCGGCTGGGATCGTGCGCGCTGGGATGGTCGCCGGCTGCGCCTCGATCCAGGTATGGAGATCGACCTGGGAGGGATCGGCAAGGAGTACGCCGTTGACCGCTGCGCGCATCTCCTCGCGACACAGGTCGAGGCCGCTTGCCTCGTCAACTTCGGGGGCGACCTGGCGACGAGTCGATCCCGTGACGAGGACGGGGGCTGGCGGGTCGGCATCGAGAATCCGGAAGGTGGCAACTCCCGCGCCAAGATGATGATTGCGCTCTCCTCGGGGGGGCTTGCGACGAGTGGTGACGCGCGCCGATTCCTGCTCAAGGACGGTGTTCGCTACTCCCACATCCTCGATCCACGCAGCGGGTGGCCCGTTCGTGGTGCGCCGCGTTCCGTTTCGGTCGTTGCGGAGAGCTGTGTCCAGGCGGGGATGCTCGCGACGCTCGCCATGCTGGAAGGCGAATCGGCGGAGAGCTTCCTCGGGGAGCAGCAGGTTCAGCACTGGATTCTACGTTGAGTCGCGGCGCGAGGACTCCCTGCACTTGATCTGGAGCGCAGATCCGTGGGAGACCGCCCCGCATGCGGGATTCAAGCGGTGCGCCGTGGAGCGAAGAATGTTGCACTTCGCCGACTTGGAGAATACATGCCGCTACGCGCCATGTATCGAACAAGTACGGTACTCAATGGAACGATGTCATCGCCAGAAGTGGCGTGCAACATTCTTCGCTCCACGGGGCAAGCGGTGGAGAACGCCATGGGTCAAGGGCTCGCAGCGGATTGCTGCTAAGGGGTGCACGCGTGGCCGGGGTGCACCGCTGTGCGCTTGAAGAACACGGCCTCCACCATCCCATGCCGTTCTGGGGGGCTGTCTCCATGCCGGTGTTCGGGGCCGAGACCCTCCCAGTGATGGAGCGCTTCGAGTCCTTGCTCCTCGTAGAGTTCGACCATTTTCCCCGGAGCAAGGAAGGTCCGCAGCCTTCCTGATTCTAGCTGGAAGCTGTGGCCATCGCGGGTCTGCGCGTGTTTCTTCCAGGTCTCGTAGGCGGGATCCTCCGTGGTAAACGCGCTGACCCAGAGCAGGCCACCGGGTGCCAGGAGCTTCACGCTTTGGCAAACCGCCTCGGGGATCTCGTCCGGCCGCAGCAGGGGGAAGAGTCCGTAGATCAAGACACCGTGGTATGCGCGCTGCCGTTCGGCGACCGACGCCAGGGTCCCGACGATGCCGCGAACCGGCAAGGTCTCGGCGCGTGCCCGTGCGAGGACTTGGTCGATCGCTTCCCGGGACGGATCGAGTGCATCGACCTCGATCCCCTGCCGGGCGAGGAAGAGGGTGTTTCGCCCTTGGCCACAGCCCACGTCGAGCACGCAGGCGGACTGCGTGAGACGCGGCGCGAACTCCACCAGCGTTTGCTCGGGCCGATTGCCGAAGAGGGACGCTGTTCGCCTGTAGGCGTCGTCGAATTCCATGCCGGGAATATTAGCCTGGGCCGGGACGAAGTCCTATCGATCGCGTTGCTTCCTGTTCTCTCCACCGGCGGCGCGTCACGGCGGGTCGCGTTCTTTGCGTTCGCCGCACGGGCGGCGCGGCAAAACGGGTCGCGTTCCATTGCGTTCGTCGTGCGGACGGTGCCGTTCCGGAACAGATCACATCCTGCCGCGCTCTCGGGGCTAGAGCAGCGTCGTGTATTTCGGGAGAATTCTCTTGCGGCCGGCGCGCTCGAAGCGGATGTCGAGGGTCAGGCGGTCGCCGGCACCGCTCACGCCGAGGATAACGCCGGGTCCGAAGGCAGGATGGGTGATCTGCATTCCCTTGCGGAAGGGCATCTCGCCGCTCGCGATCGCTTCCGGGTCCGCCTCGATGTGAAGCTCGCCACGGGGTCGCGATGTGCCGGCTGCGGGCGTTCGAGACGCCGGGCTGGCCTTTCGCCCGGACTTGCTCGTCTGACGACCGGGCGACCAGCCGCGAAATGCGCCACCGACGGGAGCGTCGGGAAGGCCGGCACGCGGCTTGTTATCGCTGAGCTCGACGTGCTCCTGCGGGATCTCCGCCAGGAAGCACGAGGGGTGGCAGAGAATAGGCTCACCGTATTGCCGCCGGAAATGGGCGGAGCTGAGCGTGAGTTGCTTACGGGCGCGAGTCATCGCCACGTACATCAGCCGTCGTTCTTCTTCCATGCCATCGGGCTCCTGCGCTGCGCGGGCATGGGGGAAGAGATCCTCGTTGACTCCGGCGATGTACACCGCATCGAATTCGAGGCCTTTCGCGGCGTGGACGGTCATCAGGGAGGGTCCCTTGGCGCCTTGCACGTCGTCGCTGTCGGAGCGGAGTGAGATGCGATCGAGGAAGCCGGCCACGTCGTCCGGGGCACCGGCCTCGTCGTGCTCCTCGGCGGCGGATGTCAGCGCGTCCAGATGCTCGACGCGGGACACGAAGTCGTTGGGATAGGCCTTCTCGAGATAGGCTGCGTAGCCGATGGCCTCCATGATCGACGTGACGACCGCAGTGGTGGATATGCCTCGGCTCAACTCGGCCAGGTCGCGGATGATGTTGCGAAAAGCGCCCAGCGCCTTCACGGCGCGCGAAGTGAAGCCTTCCGGATGCGCGATGACGTCTTCAGTGGCCTCGAAGAGAGAGCTGCCCAGAGCTTCGGCGCGCAGGGCGAGGTCCTGCAGGGTCTTCGCGCCGATCCCTCGCGGTGGGGTGCAGGCTGCCCGAAGGAAGTCCTGGTCGGAGCCAGGATGTGCGATCAGCCGCAGCCAGGCGATCAGGTCCTTGATCTCCTTGCGGTCGTAGAAACGCAGCGAGCCGACGATGCGGTAGGGGATATTTCGTGAGGCGAGACGGTCCTCGAAGAGTCGGGATGTCGCGTTCGTGCGGTAGAGAATCGCCATCTCTTCGAGAGGGATCGTCGTCCTTCGCGCGAGGGAGAGCATTCCGTCGACGACGAAGTCCGCCTCTTCCCGGTCATCCCGTGCCGTGTGACAGACGATTCGCTCTCCCTCCGGGTTCTCGGTCCACAGCGTTTTCTCGTGCCGGTCCACGTTGTTCGCGATCACGGCCGCAGCCGAGTCGATGATCCGTGAGGTCGAGCGGTAGTTCTGCTCCAGCTTGATGACCGTGGCCTGGGGGTAGTCTCTCGAGAAGTCGAGGATGTTGCGCACATCCGCTCCCCGGAACCCATAGATCGATTGATCCTCGTCTCCTACGCAGCAGACGTTGCCATGCTCAGCGGAGAGGTGACGGATCAGCGCGTACTGGATCGGATTGGTGTCCTGGTACTCGTCGACGAGCAGCCAGCGCGTGCGCCGTGCATATCGCAGGGCGATCTCCGGGTGAGCGCGAAACAGCCGTACGGGTTTGACCAGCAGGTCGTCGAAGTCGACGGCCGCGCAGCGTGCCAGCCGTTCTTCGTAGGCCCGGTAGCACGCGGCCTGGATCTTCTCGTGGGGATAGCGAGCCTTGCTCTCGGCCTCGTCGGGGTCCAGCAGTTCGTTCTTCCTCTTGGAGATCCAGCTGAGGACCTGCCGGGGAGGGAAGGCCTTCTCGTCGATCTCCAGTTCCTTGAGTACGGCGCGGACCAGGGCGCGCTGGTCGGTTGTGTCGTAGATCACGAAGGATGGTGGATAGCCGGCGGCCAGGGCGTTCGCGCGGAGTAGGCGCAGCCCGTAGGAGTGGAAAGTGCCGATGAAGGCGCCGCTGATGTCGTGACCGAGGCGTTGTTCGACCCGACCCCGCATCTCGGCGGCGGCTTTGTTGGTGAAGGTGACGGCGACGATCTCGCGGGGGGAGACGTCCGCGGAGCCGATCAACCAAGCGATGCGATGTGTGATCACCCGGGTCTTGCCCGAGCCAGCCCCCGCGAGGATCAGGACCGGTCCCTCACCGTGGGTGACGGCGCTTCTCTGGGGCGTGTTGAGCCGCTTCAGCAAGGCAGTTGGATCCAGCATCGTCTCTCCGTGCCCCCGCCGATCTGCGCAGGCCAAGCGGCGGGGATTGTGCCACGTGCAGCGTGTCGCGTCCCGAGTTCGGACGATTTGGCCGGGCGGATTGGCAACACGGGCCTCCCTCGGGATGAGCGATCTTCCGTGTTTTCAACCTGTTGCTTTCTGGTACGGGCCTTGCGTTGGGTTGCAGGGCACCGGCGAGCCGGCAAGCGAAAGGAGTCCAGGTCAGACCATGGGAAACGGAAGCCAACACCCGCAGAGTCGTCCCCCCGAAGGGTTCATCGCGCGATGG
>JANTFM010000019.1 GCA_024763475.1 Acidobacteriota bacterium
GGGGCTTGATCAACGCATCGAGGGGGCTCGGGACGGCGAGGGGTCCGGCTTGGAGGACGTGGGTGTAGATCATGGTCGTTGAGACGTCTTTGTGGACCAGCAGTTCTCGCACGGTGCGGAGATCTCGTCCGTCTTCGAGCAGGTGCGTAGCGAAGGAACGACGCAGGGAATGGCAGCTCGCGGGTTTGGTGATGCCTGTGCTTTGCAGGGCTGTGCGGACGGCGCGCTGGACGAAGGTTTCGTGGAGATGGTGCCGTCGGTATTGGCCGGTACTTCGATCACGGTAGATGCGGGTGGCCGGGAACACCCATTGCCCGTTCGGACGCCGGCCCGCGTTGATGTACTTCCTGGCGATCGCATCGTTCGTCCAGATCGACCCCTCCCGCGCCGCTATCGAGATCTGATGGGTATTGCTTCAAAGCGGATTCGATCTGGGTGCGCAGTGTCCTCTCCGCCACCCGGGGAAGGGCTGGCGGGAACGCGGCTGTGCGCAGGAGAAAGCACCCGCGAGCTGAGGGCGCGGGAATCAGGGGTGTACCGACTCTCAACGGTCATCGAAAAACGTAGAAGCCTGGACTCCAGCCGCATCCGAGAAGAGACGTCAGCACGATGGCGCATCAAGAAGGCACGGGGCGTGAGAGTGCGGTGGGTCGATCCGGCGACCGGCCTCCTGGTCTCGGGAAGCTCCCGCCGGGAGTATGACGGGTACTTCCGCCGCGAAAAGGAGCCTCGGCGGGACCGTTGGTGGAGGAGAGAGGACCCCGCATGGGTGATTCGTTGACCGTCCGCTGGGCCGGGGCTAGGCTCGTGGTTTCGGCTATCTTGAACGGAGGTTCACCCATGTTTCGCTTTCCCGCCGGGTCACCGGCGACGCGTCTGCTGTCCGCGCTCTGCTTCTGCTTGGTGATCTGTTCGTTTTCATTCGCTCATGAGGAGCTTGTCAGCTACAGCCCGGATGCCAATGCGGCCCGCGAGTCGGTGCCTGAGCTCTACAAATGGCAGCTGACACCGCTCTTCTCCGACCAGGCCGAGTGGGCTGCAGCCGTCGATGGACTGCGGGACGAAGTGTCCACTCTCGCCAAGTACGAAGGCAAGCTGCAGGATCCGGCAAAGCTCGCGCAGTGCCTCGGCCTCTACTTTCGGCTGCACGACGAGATCAACCGGACGACGCTCTACGCGAATCTGCTGCTGACGACCGCCCAGTCAGATGATGCGATCCAGGCGATGCAGAAGACGAGCCTCTCGCTGATGGATGCGCTGATGGGGAAAGTGAGCTTCATTCGTGGCGAAGTGCTCGCGCTGAGCGAGGAGCAGATGGCGGCGGCCTATGCCAGCCAGGCGCCGCTCCGCGAGTACCGGGTCTACATCGATAACCTCCGCCGTCGCCGCCCTCGCGTCCTCGGGCCGGAGGCTGAGAAGGTCCTGACGCTCGCGGGAGACAACTTGTGGGCCGAGATCGATCTCAACGAGATCCCTTCCGGGTTCGAGACGACCTTTGACGCCCTGATGACCGACATCGCCTGGCCGAAGGTGCACGACGAGGAGGGGCGGCAAGTCCAGATGACGCTGGCGAACTATGGCCGCTTCCGCGGCTCGTCCAAGCGGGAGGTGCGCCGGGAGGCCGTGGCGGCGTTCTTTGGGACCCTTCGCCAACACGAGCACGCATTTGCCGCCACCTTGGGCGGCCAGTACGCCTTCAACGTCTTCCTCGCTCGGGCGCGGGGATACGACACGGCGATCGAGGCCTACCTGGACAAGGACAATCTCGAGGTCGCGGTCTACGAGAATCTCATCGAGACAGTGAACAAGAACCTCGAGCCGCTCCATCGCTACGTTCAGCTTCGCAAGAAGGCCCTGGGTTACGAAGACCTGCATATCTATGACCTCTACGTTCCTCTCGTGCCGAGTGCGGATGAAGAGATCCCCTTCGGGAAGGCGCGCGAGACGGTCCTCGCGGCTCTCGAGCCGCTGGGTCCGGAGGTCCACAGTCTCCTCAGCGAAGGCCTCGATCCCCACAACGGCTGGATGGACCTCTATCCGAGCCGCGACAAGGAGAGCGGTGCTTTTTCGGCCAACGTCTACGGCCGACACCCCTACGTGATGATGAATTACCAGGACAGCGCGGAGGACATGTTCACGCTGGCCCACGAGTTCGGGCATGCCGTGCACTCGGCGCTCGCGATGAAAAACCAGCCCTACTCGTCCTTCCGCTACGTTCCTTTCCTCGCGGAGATCGCATCCACCTGCAATGAGGCGATCCTCGGGGACTACCTGGTAGAACACGCGGTGGAGCGGGACTACAAGGCTGCGCTGCTCGCGAAGCGGCTCGAGAGTATCCGGACGACGATCTACCGTCAGGCGCTGTTCGCCGAGTTCGAGCAACTCGTACACGGCTACGTGGAAGCGGGCCGCCCGATCACCGCAGCACTGCTCGAAGAGAGCTACGAAGGGTTGATTCGCCGATACTACGGCCCCGGCTTTTCTGTCGATGAAAACGACGGAATGGAGTGGGCCTATATTCCGCATCTCTACTACAAGTACTATGTGTTCACCTACTCGACGGGCCTGTCGAGCGGCATCGCGCTCGCCGACAAGGTTCGTAACGGCGGTCCGGAGGCCGTCAGGAAGTACCTGAGCATGCTGGAAGGTGGGTGCTCCAAGCCGCCGCTCGAACTGCTCAAGGGAGCGGGAGTCGACCTGACGAAGCCCGCCGCGATCGAGTCAGCGTTGAGGAGCTTCAGCAAGACGATGGACGAACTCGAGGCCCTGCTCGATCACTAACACGCGCCTGGCAGTGCGTTGGAGGCGTCCTCCCGCGCGAGAAAGCGAGCTTCCGGCGGCCAGCACACCCACCGAAACTCGTTGTTTGGCCCGATGCCACTTTGGTCCGATCGCTGCGTTGACCTTGGAACTTCGCCTCTCGCATCGAGATGACGCTACCAACGAGGAACTCGCTCGATGTCCACCGGCCTGGACCCAAGTGTTCTCATAGGAAACGTAAAGACGATGAAGAGAGTTCTCCCTCACAAATACACCCCGGTGATGTTCTCTTGTCTGCTATTGATCGCGGTCCTCGCCGCGTGCGGTGGAGCGGGCGACGGCGAGGGGAAGGCCGCCGCTTCCCGTGGCGGGATGGGCTCGCGGGGGGCCCACGGGGGTCCGCGAGGCGGCCGGGGTGGAATGCCCAAAGAAATGAAAGACCGGCCGACACCGAAGGTCCCCGTCATTGTGGCGAGCGTTGCTCGCGGCGATATGGAGGCTTTTCTCGATGCGTCCTCCACCCTCGAGGCAGAGGACACGATCGAGATCGTCAGCCAGGCCACCGGGATCGTGGTCGAGGTCGGCGCCGAGGAGGGCGATGCGGTGCGGAAGGGCCGCCTCCTCGCCCGCCTGGACTACGAAGAGCTCGAGCTCGCCGAGGAGCGTGCGCGCACCCAGTTCGAGCGCCTGCAGCAGGAGCACGATCGTGCGGAGGGTCTCTCGCGGGAGAAGCTGCTCTCGGACGAGGCGTTCCAGAAGGTGCGATTCGACCTGCGCCAGGCGGAAATCGACTGGAAGCAGAAGTCTCTCGAACTGCAACGCACGCGTATCACGTCGCCGATCTCGGGCACGATCGCCGAACGCCTGGTGCGCGTTGGGGAGCTCAAGCGCGCCAATGACCCGGTCTACAAGATCGTGGACTTCCGTTCGCTGATCGCGCCGGTGTACATCCCCGAGAAATACCTCGGACAGCTCAGGAAGGGCCAGCGCGTCATCCTCGGCTCGCCCGCCTTCGGCGAGCGGACGGTCGGCGGCAGCGTGCTGCGCATTTCACCTGTCGTGGACAGCCAGTCGGGAACGGTGCGGGTCGTCGTTCGCCCGGACAGCTTTGAGGATCTGCGCCCCGGCATGTTCGTGACCGTGCAGCTCGTTCTCGACAAGCACGAGGGGGTCATGGTCATTCCGAAGAAGGCCTTGGTCTACGACGATGAGCGGCCCTACGCCTTCGTCATCGAAAACGGCGAGGCCCAGCGCCGCGCCCTGCGCTTCGGCTACCAGGACGAGAGCCGCGCGGAGATCAGCGAGGGTCTCGAGACGGGTGAGATGATCGTGCTGGTCGGCCAGGCTGCGCTCAAGGACGGCACGAAGGTTGCGGCAGAGGACGAGGACGGCAACCCTCTGCAGGTCGAGGAGAAGGACGAGGGCGGCAACCCTCTGCGGGTCGAGGAAAAGACGGAGGATGCGGAGGCACCCTCACCGGACGCCACCGATCGGGACGCGGCTGTTGGTGAAGACGAGCAGGGCGGCGACGAAACGCCGGAGAGCGCACGGCCTCGTCGCGGGAAGAGGCGCGGGGGCCGCCGCCCGTGAGTCGCAGAGAGGGATCGTCCGTTTTTTCGATCACGGTCACACGTCCCGTCGCGATCCTGATGGTGACGGTCGCCTGCGTGGTCTTCGGCGTCTTCAGCTACCAGCTTCTGCCGGTCGAACTGATGCCCGACATCACCTACCCTTCCCTCACCGTGCGCACGGAGTATTCGGGTGCCGCGCCGGAGGAGGTCGAGGAGAACGTCACCCGTCCGCTCGAGGAGGCCTTAGGCGTCGTCAGTGGGCTCACCCGGATTTCGAGCGTGTCCCGTGCCGGTCTCTCGGACGTCACCCTGGAGTTCACCTGGGAGACGGCCATGAACCAGTCGTGGCAGGAGGTCACCGAGCGGCTGGATACGGTCTTCTTGCCGGATGACGCCGACAAACCGTTGATCCTGCGCTACGATCCCTCGCTCGATCCCGTCATTCGGCTCGCGCTTGCGTCCTCTCTCGAGGGCGACGAGGGGCCGGAGGGCTTGTTGCGCCTGCGGACCTTCGCCGAGCAGGAACTCAAACGGCGCCTGGAACAGGTGGAAGGCGTGGCCTCGATTCGCGTGCTCGGCGGTCTCGAGGAGCAGGTGTCCGTTTCCCTCGATGAGGCTGCCCTGCGGCGCACAGGGCTCTCGATCCAGGAGGTTGTCCGGCGCATCGCCGCCGAGAACGTCAACCTCGCCGGCGGAGACATCAAGGAGGGCGACACCCAGTACCTGGTCCGGACCCTGGGCGAGTTCGCTGGTCTCGCCGAGATCGAATCGCTCGTCATCGCCCGCGTGGGTGGCCGTGAGCTGAGGCTCCGAGATATCGGCAGTGTCACTTCGGGCTGGGCCGACCGCCTCGTGATCACACGGCTCGGCCAGGAAGAGGCGATCGAGATCGAGATCCAGAAGGAGGCGGACGCCAACGTCGTGTCGATGGCGGACGCCGTGCGGGCGGCGCTCGAGGGCAGCGGGCAGGAGGCAGGGCTGCGGACGCTCCTGCCCGAGGGCTGGCGCCTCGAACTCGTCTCGGACCGTAGTACCTTCATCCGGGGCAGCGTGCGGGAAGTTCTCATGACCGCGATCGTCGGCGGTGTGCTCGCGGTGCTCGTGCTCTATCTCTTCCTCGGGGACCTGCGGATTACGGCCGTGGTCTCCATTGCGATCCCGGTCTCCATCGCGGCGACCTTCGCCCCGATGAACCTCGCGGGCTTGTCGATGAACATCATGAGCCTGGGCGGCCTGGCCCTCGGCATCGGCATGCTCGTCGACTCGGGCATCGTCGTGGTGGAGAGCATTGCGCGTTGCCGGGAGGAGGGCGACGAACTCGTGGATGCCGTCGTGCGAGGGAGCTCCGAGGTGGGCACTGCGGTCGTCGCTTCGACCCTGACGACGGTGGCCGTCTTCTTCCCGATGGTCTTCGTCGAGGGCGTGGCGGGACAGGTCTTCACCGATCTCGCGCTGACGGTCGTGTTCTCACTGCTGGCCAGCCTCATGGTCTCCATCTTCCTCGTGCCGGCTCTCGTCGCGAAGGTCGGCGTCACGAAGGAGGACCAGGGGAGCCCGCGCCTTCCCTTGCGAGAGCGGCTGCGCCGCGTGCTCCGATTCCGCACCCTCGGCCCGCTCTCGGCGGAGCCGCCGCAGGGGACTTGGCCCCGCAGGCTGGGCATGATCCTTCTCGTGCTGCCGCTCGCTGTGGTGCTTTGGATCATCGCCGGGCGGATGACCGAGCTTCCCGACGTCGCCACGGTTCTTCTCGGCGCTCTCTTTGGTGCCTTCGGCCTGGCCGTGCTCGTGACGAATCTCGTCCTGCGCCTGCGCGCTGGGTCGATCGTCGGGGCGTTCCTGCTGCTGATCTTCGACCCGGTACTTCTCGTGTTGGAGAGCGTCTGGCTTGGTGCCGTCGGTCTCCTGACTCTTGTCATCCTTCTAGCCTGGGGTCTGCTCCGGGTTCTCGGCGCCATCCTTGGCGTCCTGCTCATACCGCTCGCCTGGTTGCAGCGGACGCTCTACGGCGCCCTCTCAAGGGGCTACCCGCGCCTGATTCGCGCCGCGCTCAAGCAGCGGGCAGCGGTCCTCGCCCTCGCCGCACTCCTGATCGTGCTGACCGGATGGGGTGCCACGCGTCTCGATACTTCGCTGATTCCCGAGGTGCACCAGGGAGAGTTCGATCTCGAACTCAGCCTTCCCGTCGGGACCCCCGTCGAGGAGACCCTGCGGGAGGTCGTACCGCTCGAGCGCTGGGCGGCTGCCGATCCACGCCTCGATCGCGTGATGCTCAAGGTTGGCGCCGATCCGGAGGCCGACAGCGGTCCCGAGGAGGGGGAACACACGGCCCGCCTCTCGATGCACGTGGCCCCTGCGCCCAAGCCGGAGTCGCTGCCCGGGAGGATCGCCTTCCTGGCAAACCGGGCCTGGGCGAGCGTTGCGCACGCCGGGGCGGGAGGGCAGGCTGCGGTGCGGGAGGAAGAGGTGATCGAGGATCTGCGCGCCTACCTCTCCACGCTGCCGGATCTCGAGGCGAAGGTCACGCGTCCGGTGCTCTTCTCGTTCCGGACGCCGATCGAGATCGAGATCGAGGCCTACGATCTCGGCGCACTGCGTGGCATCGGTGAGAGCGTGCGGCAGGAACTCACTTCGATCCCCTTCCTCAGCGACGTGAAAACGACCGCCCGCGTTGGCAGCCCGGAGGTCCAGATTGCCTACGACCGTGAGGCACTGGTTCGTCTCGGCCTGGACCTGCGAGAGGTGGCCGAACTCGTGCGCACGAAGGTCAAGGGGTCGAGTGCCACCGAGTACCGCAGGCGCGAGCGACGCATCGACGTCGTCGTGCGCCTGGGCGAGGCGGATCGGGCCACGGTGCGCCAGCTTCGCAACCTGGTCGTCAACCCGGGCGCTGCCGTCCCGGTGCCGTTGTCCGCCGTGGCGCGGGTCGAGGTGGCCGCGGGTCCGGCGGACATTCGACGCGTGGGCCAGCGCCGCGTCGCGCTCGTGCAAGCCAATATTGCGAGCGGCGGACTGGGCAAGGCGCGGGATGCCATCCTCGAGGCCCTGTCGCGGGTGAACTGGCCCCCGGAGGTGTCTTGGAGGCTCGCGGGCCAGGTGCAGGAAATGGAGCGTAGCAGCCGCTCGCTGTGGTTGGCGCTCCTGCTCTCCATCTTCCTCGTCTACGTGGTCATGGCAAGCCAGTTCGAGTCGCTCGTGCAGCCGCTGCTGATCATGATCACCGTGCCACTCGCCCTCTGCGGAGTGGTCTTCGTGCTGCTGTTGATGAAGATCTCGCTCTCGATCGTCGTATTCCTCGGGATGATCATGCTGGCCGGCATCGTCGTGAACAACGCGATCGTCCTGGTGGACTATGTGGGTACATTGAGAAAGCGCGGCATGGCGACCGACGAGGCGCTCGTCGAGGCGGGAAGCGTGCGCCTGCGCCCGATCATGATGACGACCGCGACCACCGTCCTCGGTCTGCTGCCGATGGCCCTTGGCTTGGGGGACGGCTCGGAGATCCGCACGCCGATGGCGTTGACGGTGATCGCCGGGCTCGTGGTCAGCACCCTGCTGACGCTGGTGATCCTACCCACCGCGTATGCCGCCTTGGACTCGCTCACGGGAGGCTCGAGAGATGAACGCTGATCCCCGCCGGTACAGCCTGCTTCCGCGCCTGTCCGTGGGCAGACCGGTCACCGTCCTGATGCTGGCGCTTGCTCTCCTTCTTCTCGGAGCCGTCGCTTTCTTCAAGCTCCCGGTGCAGATGTTTCCCGCGGGCTATGACCCGGCGTTCATGATGGTGAACGTCCCCTACCCTGGTGCGAATCCCTCCGAGACGGAGGAGGAGATCATCCGCCCCCTCGAGGATGCGCTCTACACGGTACGGGGGATCAAGGAAGTCAATTGCAGGGCCTCGAGCGACTCGGGACGGTGCTGGGTCGAGTTCGAGCCCTACGTCGATATGGAGGAGACCTACAACGTCGTCGCGGATCGCATCGAGAGATTGCGGGCGACGACCTGGCCGGACGACGTCGAGCGCGTGAGGATTCGGCGCTTCTCGCCGAACTCCCAGGAGAGCATGAACATCGCGTTGGCTCTGCCGGAGGGACTCGAGGACCCCTATTGGCTGTTGACAAACAGGATCGTCAATCGTCTCGAGCGGGTGGATGGGGTGGCGCAGGTTGATCTCGAGGGTGTCCAGGAGAAGCAGATCTTCATCGAGCCGGACCGGGATGCGCTCAGTTCCCACCGGATCTCGCTCTGGGAGCTGGTGAGGAGTCTCCGCTCAGCGAACTTCGCCCTGTCTTCGGGTGATCTGCGCGACGGCGGAAAGAAGCTGCTCGTTCGTTCGGTGGCTCGTTTCGAGAGTCTCGAAGAGATCGAGAATCTCCCGGTGCGCGAGGACGGCCTGCGCCTCGGTGAGCTCGCTCGCGTGCGCTATGCGCACCCGGAACGCAGCCGCGGTAGCCGCCTCGATGGCGCTGACAGCGCCATCATCGAGGTCTTCAAGGAGAGTGAGGCCAACACGGTCGGGGTTACGAAGGCGGTCCGCGCCGAACTCGAGAAGGTCTTCAGGGAGGAGGCCCAGCTCGCGTCCGGTGGCGGTTTTCATGTCCTCGCCGACCAGGGGGAGACGATCGAAGAGTCGATTCGGCAACTGCGGGACACGGGCTTGGCGGGTGCGTTCTTCGCGATCGTGATCCTCTACTTCTTCCTGCGCCGCATCCGCGTGACGCTGCTGATCACCGCGGCGATCCCGGTGAGTCTGCTCGCATGCCTGGTCGTGATGTTCTTCGCGGGGGCCACGATCAACCTGATCACGATGATGGGGCTGATCATTTGCACCGGGATGCTCGTCGACAACGCGGTGGTCGTGACCGAGAACATCGATCGCTTTCGCCGCAGCGGGATGCCGATCAGGGAGGCTGCTCTCGCCGGGGCTTCGGAGATCTCCCTCGCGCTGACGATGGCCACGGTGACGACCGTGGCGGTCTTCCTGCCGATGACGCTGATGAGTTCCGCGGGCATGATGCGCTTCATGCTCGGTAAGCTGGCGTTGCCGGTCGTGGTCTCCATCGTGGCCTCGCTCTTCGTGGCGCTGCTGTTCATCCCCCTCGCCTCGGCGATGATTCTCCGCAGCGAGAGCGAGGGCGAGAGCCGAGAGAAGGCGCGTGGGCGGCTGACCCGGGCGATGGATTGGATCTACGGCTGGGTCATGGACCCGCTGCAGCGCCTCTACCAGCGGATGCTGCGTGTCACGCTGCGTTGGCGGGGAGCCACTCTGGTCATCGTCTTGGCGACGGTGGCGCTGACCTACTTCCCTTTCCAGGGTGTCGAGGTGGACATCCTACAGCGAGGTCACCGCCGCGGAGGCCGCCAGGCCGGCTTCTGGTTCAACCTGCCCAACAGCTACGGGCTCGACGATGCGGACGCCTGGTTCCGCCGCGTGGAACAGAACTTCGAGGAAGCCCGCGCGGAGCTGGAAATCAAGCACATCCAGACGCGTTTCTGGCGCAATCGAGGAATGGTCCGCGTCATGCTGGAAGATGCCGACAAGAGTGACATTACCGTGGAGCAGGCGATCAGCGGGCTGCGGGAACATGTCCCCGAGGCGCCGGGTGTGACGATGTACGTCAACTGGCAGCGGGGCACCGGAGATGCGTCGCTCAACGTCACGCTCTACGGCGAGGATACGCCGAGCCTGGCCCTCCTGGCGGAGGAGGCCGAGAGGCGTCTCCGCTCCTTGCCCGACCTGATCTCGGTCGAACCGGAACTCGAGAATGCGCTCGAGGAAGTGCGCGTGCGCGTCAACCGGGACCAGGCGCTGCAATACGGGATCACACCGGAGCGTATCTCGGGCACGATCTCCTCGGCGCTTCGCGGCCAGCGTCTGCCGCGCTTCCGCGAGGCGGAGAAGGAGATCGAGATTCGCGTCCGCTTCCCCGAGGCGGACAGGCAGGGCATCGGGCGCCTAGCCGCGATGCCGCTGCGGACCGCCGCCGGCAAGCAGGTCCCGCTCGAGGCGGTGGCTGATCTCAGCGTGACCCGGGGCTACGGCGATATCCAGCGCAAGAACCGGCGCACGTCCATCGGCATCAAGCTCAACACGACCCGCAGCAGCGTGATGGGACTCAGGGCCGACGTCAGCGCGGTCATGGACGGCCTGACCCTGCCCCGGGGTTACAGCTGGGACTTCGGTGAGAGCCAGCGTTGGGCGCGACAGAACAACACCAACATCCGCTTCGGCCTCATCCTGTCGATGATCTTCATCTACCTGATCATGGGTTTCCTGTTCGAGAGTCCTCTCCTGCCGCTGTCGGTCATGCCCTCGATCGTGCTCTCGTGGATCGGTGTGTACTGGCTGCTCTGGTTGACGAGTTCGAAGCTCGACATGATGGCCGCCATCGGCCTGATTCTCCTCGCCGGCGTCGTCGTGAACAACGGCATCGTGCTCGTGGACCTGATCAATCGCCTGCGGAGCGAGGGCTACGAGCGCCTGGACGCCATCCTCGAGGCGGGTCGCCTGCGCTTCCGGCCGATCCTGATGACGGCGCTGACGACGATCATGGGCATGCTGCCGATGGCGCTAGGAAAGGCGAACTTCGTCGGGATGCCCTACTCCGGTCTCGGCCGCACTTTCGTCGGCGGCCTGCTCTCATCGACCAGCCTGACGCTGATCGTCGTGCCGCTCTTCTACACGATCTTCGACGACGTGAGCGCGAATCTGCTGCTCCTGGTTCGCGGCCGCGGTGTCCGCCGGGTGTCGACCTCGCAGGATGCGTCGTCGGCCACGTCTCAGTAGGGGGCGAGATCTGGAGACAGGGCATCTATACTTGTCACCGCCTCTTGCGATCCGTCTTCGAGGAGAACGAGCGATGAGCGAGCGACAGGACAAGCGTGAGGGGGAGCTCGCAACCAGGAAACGCAGGAAGACGAAGAGGCCGCAGCGATGGCGGGTGCTGCTGCACAACGATGATTACACGACGATGGACTTCGTGATTCACGTGCTGGTGACTCACTTCAAGAAGAGCCACGGGGAGGCCACGCATATCATGCTGCAGGTGCATCGCAAGGGGATCGGGGTTGCGGGGGTCTACAGCCGGGATGTCGCGGAGACCAAGGTGGAGGCCGTCATGCGCGAAGCACGCGAGAATGGGATGCCCCTGAAGGTGAGTGCGGAGCCGGAAGCATGAAACTCTCGGAAGACCTGGATATCTGCCTGTCGGTCGCGATGTCGGTGGCCGCAGAGAAGCGCCACGAGTACGCGGGGCTGGAACACTTCTTCTATGCGCTGCTGATGGATGCCGAGGTGGCCAAGACGCTGCGCCACGCCGGTGGGGATCCCGGTGCGCTCAAGAAGGCCATCGAGGAGTACCTCAGCGAAGACGTCGAAGCGATCTCCGGGGGCTCGTTCGTAGCTCCCGAGCCTACCGTCGGGTTCCGGCGCCTGCTCGCCCGCGCGAGCGCGCAGGCCCGCGGTGCCGGCACGGAGGAGGTGACGCCCGCGGCGGTCCTTGTCGCGCTCTTCGAGGAGCAGGACTCCTTTCCCTGCTATCTCCTGGGGGAACAGGGCGTTGAGCGTCTCGACGTCGTGGCCTACCTGGCCCACGGGGTTTCCAAAACAAACTCAGCGTCTCCGCGTAGGGTGTCTGCCGGACGAGAGGAGGCGGGCGAGGAAGAACAGGCCGATGTCGAGAGTGCCCTCGCCAGTTTCACGACGGACCTGACAGCGCTGGCGCGCGAGGGTGGGATCGACCCCCTCATCGGCCGCAAGAAGGAACTCGAGCGCACCATGCGCATCCTGCAGCGCCGACGGAAGAACAACCCGGTGTACGTCGGCGATCCGGGGGTCGGGAAGACCGCACTGGTCGAGGGTCTCGCGCTCAAGATCGCGGAGGGCGAGGTTCCCGACGTGCTGAAGGGTATCTCGATCTACCGTCTCGACCTGGGGTCTGCGCTGGCCGGCGCCCGCTACCGGGGCGATTTCGAGGAACGGCTCAAGGGTGTCATCCACGCCGTACGCTCCGAGCCGGGAGCGATCCTCTTCATCGATGAGATCCACACCCTGGTGGGGGCCGGGGCGACGGGCAGCGGGACCGTAGATGCCTCCAACCTGCTCAAGCCCGCTCTCGAAAGCGGGCAGATGCGCTGCATCGGTGCGACGACCTGGAGCGAATACCGCCAGTATTTCGAGCGGGACCGGGCCCTCGCGCGGCGCTTCCAGAAGATCGAAGTCACAGAGCCGAGCATCGAGGAAACCGTCAAGATCATCCTTGGGCTCCAGGCGCGCTACCAGGATCATCACCAGGTGCGCTACACCCGTGCGGCGATCCGCAAGGCGGCCGAGCTAGCGTCGCGCT
This sequence comes from Acidobacteriota bacterium, assembly GCA_024763475.1. GTDB lineage: Bacteria > Acidobacteriota > Polarisedimenticolia > J045 > J045 > JANTFM01. The sequence continues at coordinate 12,674 of JANTFM010000019.1, forward strand.
ACCTGCGAGACCACAAGCTGCCGGACAAGGCCATCGACCTGATCGATGAGGCGGGTGCGGCGGCCGCGCTGTCGGGTCGCCGGCAGGTCGGTGCCCGAGAGATCGAGCAGGCGCTGGCCGTCATGGCGCGCATCCCGTCCCGGAAGCTGCGAGGCAGCGAGCGGGAACGCCTCGCCGCACTCGAGGGCGATCTCAAGGCGGTCATCTTCGGCCAGGATCCCGCGATTTCCGCCCTGGTCGGTGCGATCAAGGTCTCCCGCGCCGGTCTGCGTGCACCGGAGAAGATGATCGCTTCCTTCCTGCTCACCGGCCCGACGGGGGTCGGCAAGACCGAGCTCGCCCGGCAACTGGCCGAGTGCCTGGGGATCGCGTTCCTGCGTTTCGACATGAGCGAATACATGGAGCGCCACAGCGTCGCTCGCCTCGTCGGGGCTCCGCCTGGCTACGTCGGTTACGACCGGGGAGGCCTGCTCACCGAGGCGGTGAACACGTCACCCCACGCGGTACTCCTGCTCGACGAGGTGGAGAAGGCCCACCCGGAGGTCTTCAACATCCTGCTCCAGATGATGGATCACGGCACGCTGACCGATTCCAACGGCAAGCAGGCGGACTTTCGTCAGGTCATTCTCCTGATGAGTTCGAACGTGGGAGCGCGCGAGATGGTGCAGCGCCAGATGGGCTTCGAGCCCTCCGGGAAGAGCAGCGCCGACGAGCGGGCTTACGAACGTCTCTTCTCACCCGAGTTCCGCAACCGCCTCGATGGCCGGATCTCCTTCTCTGAACTCACTCCGGAAGTGATGGAACGTATCGTCGACAAGTTCATCGGCGAGCTCCAGCAGCAGATCCGTGAGCGCAAGGTGGAGATCCAGCTCAGCCCCGCGGCGCGGCGCCTGCTCGCGGAACGTGGTTATGAGCCTGCCTTCGGCGCCCGTCCGCTCTCGCGACTCATCGATGAGACCATCAAGGGTCCGTTGACCGACGAGCTGCTTTTTGGGGGTCTCACCGGTGGCGGGACGGTCGTGGTGGATCTGGATGAAGCGGGAGAGTTCAGGATCACGCCTGTGTAGAATGGTGCGAAGCGTCAAGCCCACGCGCCCACAGAGTGCATCTCAAGCCGCTGCCACCGAGCGATGGCAAGCCCACGCGGCATGTGCCCACAGAGTCGATCTCAAGCCGCTGTCACCGAGCGGCGGAAAGGCGCGGGCGCTACGCGTCCTGGGAGGTCTTCCAGATGAACGCCTGCACGTCGAACATGTCCTTGGGGTGCAAGGGCTCAAGGCAGCTGGCCAGGTAGTGTGAGAAACGCATGAGGCCGGAGTAGGTCTCCCAGTTGGGGAAGGCGTCGTAGTTGATCTCGAAGCGGCAACTATCGGCGGCCTGCTGCGTGAAGCGCGGCTTGAGGATCATGTTTTCGGTGGGGGCAGTCATGAAGAGGAAGTAGGTCGCGAGTGGCCATTTCGGCGCCTTGATGCGGTCGAGAGCCACGACGAGATCGTTGAAGCGGGCTTCCGCACTTCGCTTGCCGTAGAGCAGGCTCTTGAACTTGTCCACGAAGAACTTCGCATTCTGTGGATCCTGCAAGCCCTGTTTGAGTGCCTGTTTCTCGTTGGGGTAGACGAGATTGGTCTTGCCCGCCGTCGTGAGGATGCGCTTGGTGAAGACATCCCAGGACTGCTCGGCGAGCACCTCATCGAGGAAGGACTTTGGCAACTGTTCCGCGATGAAGGTGGCGGCCGCTTCCTTAGGAGCCCGTTCGCTTTCCAGGTAGCCCGGATCTTCGAATCCTCCCGGCCATTGGGCTCTGAACGCCTCGATCAGGTCTTCCATCTTGCGGTATTCGATGCGCTTGTTCGCCGGTTCGACCCGAAGGTTGTCGAGGCCGACATGCTGAGCTTCTGCGCCGGATACCGGCTGGAGCTTGACGTGCGGCATGACGAGGCGTTTCTCGCCGACGCCGGTGAAGAAGACCCGAATGCGGCCGCGTTCTCCAACGTCTACGACCTCACCGAGGCCCCACGCTTCGAGCGTGGGATGTTTGACACGATCACCCGGAAAAAAGTCCAAGGCCAGGATCTCCCCGCTGGAGCGTTGACCTCATGTCACGCCCGAAGCCGTAATTATCTCACAACATCTGCCGTGAGTGGACCGCGCTCGAGAGATGATTCTGGCCCTATTTGCGCAGCTTCGGCTTCAGCGGAGTCGATCTCGTCCCAATCGATCTCACTGCCATTGGCGCTATGAGGGATCAGGTAGACCGCGATCATGACCACGAAGGCAACGGCCATGGCCGGCCGCAGGAAACGCGGCCAATAGCGGGCGACCAGCCAGGCGACAATCCAGGCGAGAAACGCCGCGGCCGTCTTGTTGTCTGTCCAGTCGTCGCCGAAAGGCCAGCCGGTCCAGTACGCGCCGAAGGCGTACTTCTGCACCATCGGCCCCAAGACCAACCCTCCCGGAAGAAGGAAGATCAGCACCCACTTGATCAGTCGCTCGATGCGTTCTTCGCGCAGTAGCAGGCCGAGGCCGCTGCGGAGGACGACGGTCAGGGCGAGGAACATGCAGATAATGTGAGGAATGAGGACGAGAGGCGGGACATCACCGCGGTAACGGATGATCACCGCGGGACCCTCGGGGACCACGAGCTGCTCCCTCCCGCTTTGTAACTGCACGGAGTACTCGAGCTTTCCGGCGGGCGGTTGATGGGGCAGTTCGGCGCTGAGGGTGCCATCCTCCCAGTGCATGGGAAGAGACTGCCAGGCGGCCTCTGTCGGATAGCGGCGCCAGACGACCTGTCCCGAGATGGAGTCGTCCGGTGTTTCGAGCTCGATGATCGCGCCACCAGCTCCGGGGTGGGAGCGGACGAGCTTGCCACTCACCGTGCGCGACGCCAAGGTCTCATGGACCCGGAGCGGGTGCGTGGGGCCGGTCACGCGTTGGTAGACCGCGAGAAAGGCCATGCCAAAGAAGGCCACGAAGCAAAGGAGGATCTTGAACCAACGTTTCTCGATGAGTTTCTTGTCGCTCACGGGTGCTCCATGCGGGATTCGAGCCTGAGATCAATCCGGAGCTTTCTTCAGGCCGCTGGAATCAAAGGCCGCGGGGGCCCTGAATCAGGGGACGAGTGAGGTCCATCGGGCCGTCGTTCGTACACACCACGTCATCCTCGATGCGGACGCCTCCACAGGGAATCAGCTCGTCGACCAGCTTCCAGTCGACGATTTTCTGCTCAGGTCTCGCCCGGAGTTCATCGAGCAACACGCCGCAGAAGTAGATACCCGGTTCGATGGTCACGACATGACCGACTTCGAGGGTTCTGGTGTTGCGCAAGAACGAGTGCTCCTCGGGCGGAGCGAGGCGCCCCCCGTCGATGGACTCCTGATGGCCGCCGAGGTCGTGCACCTGGAGGCCCAGGTGGTGGCCGATGCCGTGGGGCAGGAAGGTCTGCGTGACGCCTGTCTCGAGGGCTTCCTCGGCGGACGTGGTGACGAGGCCGGTCTCTGCAAGGAGCAGGGAGACGCGGCGGTGGGCTTCGAGATGAATCTCGAGGTAGGGGCGACCGGGCGTGACCATGCCGACCAAGTCGCGTTCGAGGGCATCGATCGAGGCCAGGAGCGAACGATAAAGCTTGCTCGCGCTGTCAAGGGCCCAGGTGCGCGTGATGTCGGAACAGTATCCGTCATGCGTCGCGCCGGCATCGAGCATGAAAACCTTGCCCGGAGCGGTGTCGCGACCACGCTTGTTCTGGTAGTGGAGGATCGAAATCTTCTCGTCCAGCGCGCAGATCGGGTCGAAGGAAACTTCCTGGTCGAGCAGATCCGCGGCCTCGAGGAAGGCCCAGTAGATCTCCCTCTCGCTGGCACCCGATTCGAAGGCTTTACGAGCCACCCGGTGCCCCGCAGCCCCTTTCTGGGCTGCTACGGTCAGCAGTTCGATTTCGTGCTCGGTCTTGATTCCCCGGTGCCAGGCGAGGGGGGCCATCAGGGCCTCGGGCTCTACGAGCTGATCCGTGATGCTCAGCTCGGCCGCAGCCGCGGGAGAATTCCCGACGTAGGCCACTCTCGAGAGTGGGCCGGTGATGGTCGGGACTGCGGAGAGCGACGAGACCTCATGATAGTCGACGGCGTCTTGCCAGTAGGACGCGGGCGCGGCCGTTAGCTCGTACCAGAAGTCCCGGGGCGCCACCCGCACCACGAGAGGCCGCTTGCCCGGCCGGGCGAGCACGCAGTGTTCCGGGCCATGCAGGGGGACATAGCGCATGAAGTGCGGGCCGGAGCGGAAATGGATGGGCTGGTCATCGGAGTGGTAGTATCTCTCCCGGCCGGCATGAAAGAGCACTCCATCGAGATGCACGCCCTTGCGGCCGGCGCGGTCGATGGCATCCGTCAGGTAAGTGTCCAGTTTGTCGAGATGTTGCTGGTAAAGCGAGGCGTTTGTCACGAGCGCGTCCTCGATGGGAATAGACCGTGTAGGTGGGTGTGATCGCGGCGAGCATATCAAGGAGCAGCGGGTTTCGCCTATCCCCTCCCCCGTCGGTTCAAAGGGTGTCGCCCTGTTCCTCACTGATCTCGTCGGGAGAGATCTCCCCTGCGCCCGCGAGCGAGCGGGCGAGAAGTATCGGCCCGACGATCTGATTGACAGCGATCGCGGCGATCACCGGAGCGACGATGCTGCTGCCCCATTGGGGAAAGCGGCGGGCGATTTCGGCGGCCAGGCCGAGGCTGACACCTGCTTGTGCGATGGAGGTCCAGCCGACCAGACGGCGCCAGTGGGCGGGATCCTTCCCGAGGGCGCTGCCGACCCAGGAGCCGGCGTACAGGCCTGCCGCACGGAGCACCACGAGGAAGAGGGCAAAGATCCAAGTCTCCTTCAGTACCCGTATGTCGAGGGCCGCACCGGTCAGCGCGAAGAATGCCACGTAGATCGGGGGTCCGACACGTTCGAGCGCCTCGGCAAAGAGATGACCTCTCTTCGAGAGATTCTGGACGAGCACCCCAGCGGTCAGTCCCATCAGGAGGGGTTCGAGATGGAGATGGACGTCGTGATTCCCGAGGAGCTCGGACAGCTCCCGGGACGCACGGGTGATGAGGAAGGCGACGCCAGCGAGCAGAACAGGTAGATCAATATCGAACGATCGAATAAGGAAGGTTACGACAGCTGCGATCACGGCTCCCAGGAGAATGGACAGGGCGAGGTCGGCCGAGAGGAAAGCGAGCACCTTGAGATCGACGGCCGCTCCGGGAGAAAGGAGCTTTTCCGCGATGGCCACCGCCACGGCGAAGAGCAGGATGACCAGCGTGTCGAGTGAAACCGTGGTGGCGAGGGTCGTTTCCGTAAAGGGCCCACGAGCGTTCGACTCCTCGATGACGACGATGGTCGCGGCGGGAGAGCGCGCCAGGGCGAGTGCGGAGAGGACGATGGCGAGGGCCAGGGCGCTGGCTGTGGAATCCGAAGCGCCAGGGATCCATCGGGCAGCCACAAAGATCCCGGTCCCGACGATGAGGGGCGTGATGAGGATCTGACCGGTGACCCATGACAGGATCGACCGCCAGCGCTGGCGAATCAGGCCGAAATGAAGTTCACCACCTGCGACGAGGGCGATGAAGGTGAGCGCGAGATCGTCGACGAGGTGCAGCTCCTCGACCAGTTCGGATGAGACGTAGTTCAGGACCTGAGGCCCCGCAGCGATACCGGCAAGGATGTAACCGCTCAGCTTCGGTAAGCCGAGCTTCTGGGCGACCAGGCCGCAGCACCATCCGGAGAGGATCAGGTAGCCGAGCGCGAGGGGAGCGCCGCCGACGGGCGAGGTCTGGAACGGGTAATGGCTGAGGAAGAACATCAGGCCCGTCGTGATCAGGAGGATCGCGAGCGCCCAGATTCCGGAGCGAGCGATTTCATCGGCCTGTGCCCGAACGTCGCGAAGCGTCTTCACGGATTCGGTTCCAGGGGCAGCGTCTCCGCGATCTCGTCCTGCTGGCCCGGGGGAACCGACTCTCTCGGGGAAACGATATGGAGAATCAACCACGGTGCGATCAGTTCCGTGACGATCACGGAGAGCAGGATCATGGTGACGACGAGTTGGGTCGCCGGACCGACACCCTCATCGAGGTAGTCGAGCGCGATCGCGGCGGAGATTCCGCCCTGGGCGACGAGGCCGATTCCGAAGATTGGGGTTGGGTCGCGTGGGGCGTGAGTGGTCTTTGCGAGAACCCATCCGGCACTCACCTTGCCGAGAATGCGGGAGGCCATCAAGGCGAAGGCGAGGAGCAGAATGATGGGTGTGGTGAGTGGCCGTTGGGCTTCGAGACTCCAGGATGCGCCTGCGACGAGCAGCAGGAAGAGGCGGAAAGGCGTTTCGGTATTCGCGACGAAGCGGCGCAGGCGCCTGCTCGGGCCGGGAACGTTGATCACGAGGAGTCCCGCGATGAGGCTGACGAAGAGAGGGGAGATCAGCAGGTATCGCGCGAAGCCAGTGAAGAAAAGGATGGCGCCGAGACCACCGACGACAAGCCGGCCCGTGCCGCCGCGGCCGACCGCGGGAAGGACATCGAGGACCAGCCCGAACACCACGCCAAGAAGCAGGGTGAGGAGCAGCCACTGGAGAGTCGGCAGCAGGGTCCAGCCGACGACGAGTCCTGAGTCATGCCGGTAGCAGACGGCGATGCCGTAGAGGAGGAGTGCGGGAAGTTCGCCCATCTCTGCAAGGTGACGAAGCATGGTCAGGAGCGAGGCGCCAGCGAAGCGCGAGTCTCGTGCGAGAAGATCCAGGGGCTCCGGTGTAGAGCAGGCGGCTGCGGCAGCCAGGACGAGGGCCGCAACGGTGGTTTCGGTCCCTGCGCCAAAGAGATACGCGAACAAGAAATAGGACGGAACGAACGCGAAGAGCGCGCCGCCCATCGCTTGGGCGAGGGGGGCGACGTGGTAGAAGAGAGGGATCCACCGCAGGAGTTTGGCTTCAAGCTGCAGGCCATAGTGCAGGCCGACGAAGCCCATGCCGACGGCGGTGATCGGCTTGAGCGCCGAGAGGCGTTCCTCATCGAGGACGCCGAGCGCGAGGGGGCCGAGCAGGACTCCAACGAAGAGGAACTCGGTCCCCGTGACGAAGAGCAGGCGTAAGCCAGCGGGCAGCGGCAGGTTCTCGGGACGGCGGCGCGCTCCGGCGATCAAGAGGACGGCGAGAAGCGCGAATAGGAGAAGCTTGATCACCTTGGATCCGGTTTCATGACCCTGACCTGAGTCATGGTGGCCCCTACGGGGAGCTGGGGGAAACCGGAGCCGAAGACGCGCTGTCATCGACCACCTGATAGACGGCGAAGGCACCGACCGCGACGACGCCGATCTTCCCGGCGAGAGGGAAAGCCCTCCACCATCCGCGGAGTCCGTTGCCAGACGACGCCGGGGCGGCGCGGCCACCCCGTCCGGGGGGCGTCCCCTTGGAGGCGATGCGGATTTCGATTCGTTCGACCTGTCCGCCCTGAAGCGTGAGCTCATGAGAAATCAACGGGAATTCGACGCCCTGCGGATCAAACGCGACCATTCGATATCGATCAGGTGGCAACTGTATCAACTCAAAGTGTCCATCGGAACCGGCCGGGGCGGATAGGAACAGGTCTCCAGAGACGTTCTTGAGGCCAACTTGGTAACCCGCCGCGGGGAGCCCATCCTCTGTGAGGAGTACGCCACGGACTTGGGCGAAGATCTCGTTGGCGAGTATTGGGGTGGAGGACGCCAGTCCGACGAGCAGAACGAGTGCTCCCGTGAGCAAGGGCGCGACGACGAATCGGAGTTGCGAACTCATGGACCTGCCTCCCAGAGATTCTAGAGCGTTTCAGCAGCGAACAGAGTACACGGAAAACGGTGCGTTGCGGCATGATATATAGCACGGGCATGGTGGGGCGGCTTCGCTGCCGACAGCCCTGATTGGAGGCGCCAATGGGCCACTTGACGGACACGATCGTCGCTCCGGCGACGGCGCCCGGGCGCGCGGCTATCGCGATGATCCGGATCTCGGGACCGCTCACGGCGGAGATTCTCGCTGTCGTGTTCCGGACGGGGCCGGGGCGCGGCGAGGTGCCCAAGCGCAGGCTGGTCCTTGGGGATCTTCTCGGGCGGGACGGCCGGGTGATCGATCGAGCCATGGCGACGAGCTTCGAGGAGCCACATTCCTATACAGGCGAACATATGGCGGAAATAACACTGCATGGCTCCCCCGCCGTCGTCCGGGAGGCGATTTCCACGTGTGTGAAGGCGGGAGCGCGGCCTGCCGAGGCCGGGGAGTTCACGTTGCGGGCCTTGCGCGCGGGCAAGTTGGATCTGGCGCAGGCGGAAGCCATCCACGACCTCGTGGAGGCTGCCACGATCGAGCAGGCGCGTATTGCGGCTCGCCAGGTCGGTGGCGAAGTGTCGGCGGCGCTCGCGCCGGTGGCCTCGCGGCTCTGCGATCTTCAGGCCGATCTGGAAGCTGGCCTGGACTTCGCGGAGGATGAGGCTGACCTCGCCCGCTCTACAGAATCGATGGCGAGAGAATGCGAGAGACTCGCCGAGAGACTCGAGACGATCCAGGAAGCCTCGGAGACGGCGCACCGCGTCAAGGAGGGCGCCAGGGTCGTTCTGATTGGAGCGCCGAATGTCGGTAAATCCTCTCTTTTCAACGCATTGGTGGGATACTCACGCACTATCGTTACGACAGAAGCCGGTACGACCCGTGACCTTGTCGAAGAGACGATCGTCATAGATGGCCTGCCGGTAATCCTCGTGGATGCGGCGGGAGTTGGGGTCGCAAAGGGCAAGGCTGAAGAGGAAGGGATGCGACGAGCCCGGGAGGCTGGCCGGGGTGCCCACTTGGTCTTGCAGCTCTTTCGGCTCATCGACGGGGGCGGAGGATCTCGTGCTGCGCTCATTGACTGCGCGCAGACAATGAGGGTGGGAACCCATCTTGATCTGGTGGATCGCTCCACGATCACGGCAGATGGCAACGTCTTGGCGGTGAGCGCGGTAAGCGGAGAGGGTATTCCATCGTTGCGCAAGGCGATTGCCGGGGCACTGGGCGCGCCGGGGGCCCGGCCAGTGGAGAGTGTCGCACTCGCAACCGAGCGGCACCGGGCTCAGGCCGCGAAAGCCCAGGAAGCGCTGCGTCGGGCGGCGAGAATCCTGCATGAGGGGCAGGAGGCGGAGTTGGCAGCCGTGGACGTGCGTCGTGCTGTTGACGCCCTCCGCGAGATCCTTGGTGTGGTCGGCCCCGAACAGCTTCTCGGAAGAATCTTCAGCCGCTTCTGTATCGGCAAGTAGCACCCAGGTTGATGTTCCACGTGGAACATCTCGGCCTATCCGATAGTGCCCGCGCTAGATAGCAGAGCGACCAACAGCACCCAGGTTGATGATTTCCAGAGAGGCGCTCGAAGATTCTTAGCCGTTTCTGCACGGCACGTAGCGCTCGTGGCACGCAGCACCCAGGTTGATGTTCCACGTGGAACATTCCGGCCTATCCGATAGTGCCCGCGCTAGATAGCAGAGCGACCAACAGCACCCAGGTTGATGATTTCCAGAGAGGCGCTCGAAGACTCTTAGCTGTTTCTGCACGGCACGTAGCGCTCGCGGCACGCAGCACCCAGG
>JANTFM010000020.1 GCA_024763475.1 Acidobacteriota bacterium
CGTCCGCGATACTCAGGATTTCCGATCCGAAGCCTCGTGAGACGCAAGACGAGAGTTGAGGCGGCGCAGGAAGATCTCGAGTTCTTCCGGATCGAAGAGGACCTCGTCTCCCACGAGCGGAAGGGCGGGAAACGCCGCGCGCGCGGCGGCGGCGAAGAGGCCGTCGGCGCGTCGCTCTCCGTCGGGGAGGGGGACACGGCCCGGACGATGAACCCTGGTGTCGGCGAGGCCACAGGAAGGGGATCGGTGCTTGAGGATGAAGCCGTCGACCCGGCCGAGTCCGCCGAGAAAGCGGCCAGAGAACGCCCGCATCGCTTCCCGGAGGCGCTGCCGGCTGCCCAACTGGAACATCTCGAGCTCGGATTCGCCCTCGTCGAGCAGCACGATCGGATCACGCGGTATGCTGAGACCGATCTCGACTTCCGGGCAGATAGGGAGTACCTCGGCCGCTCGCTGGAGGCGCGCGAGTAGCGGCGCCTCCTTGATCGTGCCGTCGTAGCGGCAAGCCTCGAAGCCGAGGCAGGCTGAGATAACGACCCGGGGTCTGGGCATGCCCTCACTTCTCCATTGGCGTCAATTGCCTCTATGATCGGGGATCTTTCCCGAAGCGGACATGAGACGATTTCAGGTGGAGCGGACATGAAGACAATATCAGGGATCTCCATGGGAGCGGCGATGAAGACGACACGGATCACCGGGGTGGCCCTGACTCTCCTTGTGCTTGCTGTCTTCGCGCGGGGCGCTTTGGCGGAAGCTCCGCGCGAGCCGCAGCCCCCGCTGCCGCCCCTGAGCGAGTGGCACGGCGCCAGCGAGGCGCTGATGGCTGCGCCCGGCGATCCGTGGATCACCCCTGCGGAGCGCAGCGGACTGACGGACTCTCCGAGCTATGACGAGACGGTCGCCTGGTTGCGCGGGCTGGCCTCCGCGAGTCCCCGGCTCGAGATGCTGTCGATCGGCCAGAGCCCCGAGGGAAGAGAGCTCTGGTTGATCGTTGCGTCGAAGGAAGGGGCGAAGACACCGGCACAACTGCGCGCGAACGGCCGGCCCACGCTCTTCGCCCAGGCCGGGATCCACTCGGGAGAGATCGACGGGAAGGATGCCGGGATGATGCTCCTGCGGGACCTCCGCGAGGGCGGGAAGAAGGCCGCGCTGCTCGATGGCGCGAACCTGCTCTTCCTGCCGATCTTCAGCGTGGACGGGCATGAGCGGGCATCGCGTTGGAGCCGGATCAATCAACGCGGCCCGGTCCGGCAGGGCTGGCGCACGAACGCCCGCAATCTCAACCTCAATCGCGACTACGCGAAGCTCGATACGCCCGAGATGCAGGCGCTGATTCGCGCGTTGAACGCGTGGCCCGTGCAGCTCTACCTCGACCTTCACGTCACCGACGGTGCGGACTACCAGTACGACATCACCTTTGGCTGGAACCTGGATCATGCCTACTCGCCCCATATCGCGGACTGGCTGGACCAGAGTCTCGGCACCGCGCTCGAGCGGGATCTCGGTGCCATGGGGCATGTGCCGGGTCCGCTGATCTTCCAGGTCGACAAGGCCGACCCAAGCGCCGGCATCTACAAGTGGACAGCCAGTCCCCGTTTCTCGAACGGATACGGCGACTTGAGGCACCTTCCCTCCGTGCTGGTCGAGAACCACTCGCTCAAGCCCTTCAAGCGCCGTGTGCTCGGAACCTATGTGCTCCTCGAGAGCTGCATGCAGACGCTCGCGCAGGAGGGGCCCGGTCTCCGCTCCGCGATCGCAGCCGATCGCGCCCTCCGGCGGGATCCCGTCCCTCTCTCCTGGAAGGTCCCCGACGGTGAGAGGCCCCGTTTCCGCTACAAGGCGATTCGCGCCGAGCGCGTGCTCTCCGAGATTTCAGGCGACCTCTATCCCCGTTTCACGGGCGAGAAGATCGTGCTCGATGTGCCGGTTCTCAAGGCCAGCGAGGTGTCCTCGAGCGTCCGCCGGCCCATCGCCTACTGGGTTCCCCCTGCCTGGCCCGAGGTCATCGAACGCCTGCGGATCCACGGGCTCGAGATGGAGACTCTCTCCGAAGCAAGGGAGATCGAGGCCGAGGTCTACCGCATCGAAGACGCCCAACTCGCGAGTTCGGCCTACGAGGGGCGGATTCAGGTCAAGAGCTCCACCCCCAAGGCCGCGAGGCAGCGCATGCTCTTTCCGGCCGGGTCGGTCAGGATCCCCACGGACCAGCCCCTGGGAGACCTTGCGGTCCTCCTGCTCGAGCCGGCGTCGAGAGACTCCTTCTTCCAATGGGGGTTCTTCCTCGAGATCTTCTCGCGCACCGAATACGTCGAGCGCTACGTGATGGAACCCCTGGCGCGGCAGATGCTCGCCGAGGATCCCGGCCTCCGGGCGGAATTCGAGGCGCGTTTGGCCGCCGATCGTGAATTTCGCGCAAGTGCCGCGCAGCGCCTGAGCTGGTTCTACGAGCGAACGCCCTACTATGACGAACGTTATCTCCTCTACCCGGTGGCCCGCGAACTCCGCGGCGCGGACCTGGCGGTGGAGCTTCCGGAGTAGGATTAGCTCGCAAAGACCCACAGGATTGGTATCATTCGGGGCTTCCGGGCGAGATCCCACGCTGTCCCGGTCTGATCGCGGAGGAAAGGTCATGAGCCTGCAGCCCTGGTTCGTAGAAATGCTGGTTTGCCCGAAGTCGAAGAAGCCGCTGATCTATTTCAGCGAGGAGCAGTTCCTCTTCTGTCCCGAGTCCCGGCTCAAGTACCGGATCGAGGACGAGGTCCCGGTCCTGCTCCCGGAAGAGGGCGAGCTGATGGATGAGGCTCAGACCTCAGCGCTCCTCGCGCGTGCGAAGGAACTGGGCCTGAGCAGCAGCTAAACGATCGTCTCACCTATGGAAAAAACATGAGCAAGTACGACTTCCAGGCGATAGAGCAGAAGTGGCAGGCCTACTGGGCGCAGAACGCGACCTTCAGGGCCTTGGGCCCCGGTGACGAGGGCTTCGATGCCTCGCGGCCGAAGTTCTTCGTATTGGACATGTTCCCGTACCCCTCGGGAGCCGGTCTTCACGTCGGTCACCCGCTGGGCTATATCGGCACCGATATCGTCGCGCGCTACAAGAGAATGACGGGTCACAACGTTCTCCACCCGATGGGCTTCGACGCCTTCGGTCTCCCGGCCGAGCAGTACGCGATCGAGACCGGCGTCCATCCCAGGGATACGACCCGCAAGAACATCGCGAATATGCTGCGTCAGCTCAAGGCGTTTGGCCTGAGTTACGACTGGGACCGCGAGCTCGCGACCATCGAGCCGGACTACTATCGCTGGACCCAGTGGATCTTCCTGCAGATCTGGGGCAGCTGGTACGACGAAGAGCAGGACAAGGCGCGGCCCGTCGCCGAACTGGAGCAAGCGCTCGAGGCCGGGGAATACCTCGTGGGGGAGGACGGTGACCTCGTGTCCGCGGGAAGCGAAGGGGCCCGCACCTGGCAGAGTCTCGACGAGTCGGAGAAGCGGGAATTCATCGATGGCCGCCGCCTGGCCTTCATTTCCGGCGTGCCGGTGAACTGGTGTCCCGGCCTGGGAACCGTGCTGGCCAACGAGGAAGTGACCAACGACGGGCGGAGCGAGCGGGGGAACTTCCCCGTCTTCAAGCGGCCTCTCCGGCAGTGGCAGCTGCGCATCACCGCCTTCGCGGAGCGGCTGATCCGTGACCTCGACGACTTGGACTGGCCCGAGCCGGTCAAATTGATGCAGCGGAACTGGGTCGGCAGGAGCCGCGGTGCCTCGGTCGAGTTCCGGGTCGCAGGAAGCGACGAGGCGATTCGTGTGTTCACCACGCGGCCGGATACGCTCTTCGGGGCCACCTACATGGTTCTCGCTCCGGAGCATCCGCTCGTCGAGACCGTGACGGTCCCGGACCAGCGGCAGGCGGTGTCGACCTACCAGGCCGAAGCCGGCGCCCGGTCCGACGTGGACCGGCAGGCGGACTCCAGGACGAAGACCGGGGTCTTCACCGGTGCCTTCGCCATCAATCCCACGACCGGTGAGGAGATCCCGATCTGGATCGCGGACTACGTGATGATGGGGTATGGCACGGGGGCGATCATGGCGGTTCCCTGCCACGATTCCCGCGACTTCGAATTCGCCAAGACCTTCTCGCTGCCGATCGTTCCGGTGATCGCGCCGGATCCGAAGTGGCTGGCCCAGCAGGCCGAGGCCATCAAGCTCGAGGAGGATCCTCTCGAGTGCTACCTTGCGGATCCGACCGTGTTCCCCGAGGCCTTCTGTGGCCAGGGAACGAGCATCAACTCCGCCAACCGCGAGGTCTCCCTCAACGATCTCAGCACGGCGAAAGCCCAGCAACGCATCATCTCGTGGCTGGAGCAGAAGGGTCTGGGCTTTGCCCAGGTCCAGTACAAGCTCCGCGACTGGCTGTTCAGCCGTCAGCGCTACTGGGGTGAGCCCTTCCCGGTCCTTCACGGTCCCGACGGGCGGATTCAGCCCGTTCCGGAGTCCGAGCTGCCTGTTGTTCTGCCCGAGATGGAAGACTTCCGCCCTTCGGCGAGTGACGATCCCGAGGCGGAGCCCAAACCCTCGCTGGGTCGTGCGCCGGAAGAGTGGCGCCTCGTGGAGGTGGAGGGACAACGCTGGGAACGCGAGTTGAACACGATGCCCCAGTGGGCCGGGTCCTGTTGGTACTACCTGCGTTTCATCGACCCGCACAACAGCGAGCGATTCGTGGATCGCGAGAAGGAACACTACTGGATGGGTGCCGGAGGCGTCGACCTCTACGTCGGGGGCGTCGAACATGCGGTCCTGCATCTGCTCTATGCGAGGTTCTGGCACAAGCTGCTCTATGATCTCGGCCACGTTTCGACCAGCGAGCCCTTCCGCCGCCTCTTCAACCAGGGCTACATCCAGGCCTACGCCTTCCAGGATGCGAGAGGCGTTTACGTGCCGGCGAGCGAGGTCGTCGAGGAGGATGGGTCCTTCTACCACAACGGCCAGAAGCTCACCCGCTCCTACGGCAAGATGGGCAAGTCGCTGAAGAACGCCGTCGCGCCCGATGAGATGTTCGCAGAGTACGGTTGTGACACGTTGCGTCTCTACGAGATGTACATGGGCCCGCTCGAGACCTCCAAGCCCTGGATCACCCGGGACATCGTTGGCGTGAGCCGCTTCCTGCAGCGGGTATGGAGGAACTTCTTCGACAAGGAGGACGGGAGTCTGCTGGTCAGCGAAGAGGCCGCCTCCGGAGAGATTCGCCGCTTGTTGCACGCGACGATCAAGCAGGTGACTCACGACATGGAGACCCTGAGTTTTAACACCTCGATCGCGCGGCTGATCGAGCTGAACAATGCTCTGGTGGGCCTCGATAGCCTGCCGCGGGAGGTCGCAGAGCCCTTCGTCCTGATGCTTGCGCCGCTGGTTCCTCACCTGGCGGAGGAACTCTGGCAGCAACTTGGTTTCACCGAGTCCCTGGCCTATGCGCCCTGGCCGGACTTCGACGAGCGCTATCTCGTCAAAGAAGAGGTCGAGATCGCGATCCAGATCATGGGCAAGATGCGCGGAACGGTTTGCGTCGCGCCGGATGCCGTCGAAGACGACGTGCGCGAGGCGGCTCTGGCAGAGGAGAAGTTCCGCAGGCATCTTGATGGCAAGACGATCCGGAAGGTCATTTTCGTGCCTGGCAGGCTGCTCAACATCATCGCGAACTGAGGACCAGATCATGGCCCACGCCCAGAACGACGCCCAGCTGCTCGAGAGGATCCGCAACGATGAGCCGGGGGCCTTCGAGAACTTCGTCGATCGATTCGGCGATCGCATCTACAGCTATGGCATGCGCATGTGCGGCGTACGGGAGGATGCCCAGGACGTCTTCCAGGAGACGATGATCCAGGCCTATCGCAAGCTCCGGCAACTCGAGCACCCCGGCGCTCTCAAATCCTGGCTCTATCGTGTTGCCTCGAACGCTTGCCTGATGAAGCGCCGTAAGGGCAAGTTCGAGCCGGCCCGCGAACTCTCGCTCGAGGAACTGATGCCCAAGGGTGGTACCGGGCCGGCGATCGAGATCCCCGATCCGTCGTCGCTCCCCGACGAGGAACTCTCCCGCAGCGAGTTGCGGGGAATCCTGCGTGACGTGATCGATGAACTCCCGCAGAGCTATCGGGTCGTGCTCGTGATGCGGGATCTCGAGCACCTGTCCACGCGGGACGTGGCGCAGGCGCTCGAACTGAGTGAGACCGCGGTGAAGATGCGGCTCCACCGGGGCCGCTTGATGGCCCGCAAGGGGATCGAAGAGCGCCTGCTCGACAAGAGATCCGGGGGCGCGCAATGAGTTGCGAGCACGAGCACGGGGCCCTGAGTTGCGAGGAGATCTTCGCGAAGCTCTCGGAGTATCTCGATGGAGAGCTGGACGAGACGGTCTGCGAGCAGCTCGAGGGGCACATGGGCAGTTGCGAGCCTTGCCAGAGATTCCTGGACTCCCTGAGGAATACGGTGTCCCTGCTCCGCGACGAACGGCCCTCGCAGATGCCCGAGGGGTTGCGTTCGAAGGTCTGTGAGGCCTTCCGCAACTTCAATTCTCCTTCGTCTGGTGGAGGACGACGGGATTGAGTCCGGGGGATTCTTCCGCTTGTGACCATCCCGCGATCCGTGCATCTTTCCTGTAACGGCAACCAGGATAGCAAGGAGACGAAGGTGACCATCAATCGCTGGCTACGCATGGCTGCAGGATTTTTCGTGATGCTTTCGGTGGCGCTCGGACACTGGGTGCACCCGTATTTCTACTACTTCACCGCGTTCGTGGGGCTCAATCTCTTCCAGTCGGCCTTCACGAACTGGTGTCCGATGCAGAGCATGCTGCGGGCGATGGGCGTCAAGGAAGGGTAAGCGAGGCTTCCTCAGGACCTTCGCGCCGGGGAGTCTTGGGTTTCCCCGTGGCGAGTTCGAACAGGCGCGTATAGACCGCGTAGCGGTCGTTGATAGCCCGGACATAGGCTACGGGCTGTCGGCAGCGGCAGTAGCCGTACCGCGACCTCGCCGCGAATCTCCGCTGGCTGAGCAGTGGCAGCACCGTCGCCACATTCCCAAACCACTTGTCAGGATCGAGTCCTCTCTCGCGCGCGAGCCTGCGCCCATCCTGGATGTGTCCCCGGCCGGCATTGTAGGATGCGAGCGCGAAACGCAGCCGTTCGCCGAGCGGGAGATCCATTTCGAAGCGGTCCATCAACTGTCTCAAGTAGCGGCTTCCTGCTTCGATGCTTGTTTGCGGGTCGTGGAGGTCACCTTCGACGCCGAGCTCCTCTGCGGTGCCGGGCATGACCTGCATCACGCCCTGTGCGCCCACGCGGCTCATGGCCGTCCCGTCGAAGTTCGACTCCTCGAAGGCTTGGGCCGCGAGAAGACGCCAGTCGATGTCGTTGGTCTGGCCGGCATCCCGGAAGAGTTGATCGAAGGGTGAGATTCTCGCGAGGTTCTCACTGCGCTTCGGGATGACCGCGCGGATCCTCTGCTCATCTTCGAAGTACTTCCGTGAGAGGACGTTGAAGAAGGTCCCGCCCCGCTCCGCGGAAAGGAACTCATCGGCCGCCGCGAGGAGTGCGTGGTCTTCCCTGCGGACCGCCCAACCGATGGCCTGTCGGTTGCCAAGGGGGAAGGCCGCCTTCACGTCCTTGCGGTAGGCGAGTTCGATTGCGAGGATATGGGAATCGGCGACGGTGATGTCGAATTCCCCGTTCGCAACAGCGGCAATGAGCTCCTCGGTCTCCATGCTGGAGGGGACGAGGACGAGTTCGAAAGCGAAGTCCTGCTGAAGCGGCTCCAGCGTATCGAAGTAGGAACTCGAGCGCCGGAGATGGATCTTCCGGCCTCGAAGGTCCTCCATTCCATGCACCGTGTCATCTTCCGCCCGGACGACGATCAGCTCTTGGGGCTCGAGATAGGGCTCGGAGAAGTTCACCCACTCGCTCCGGCTGTCGCGGATCGTCATCGAGGCTGCGATCAGGTCCCCGCGCCCTTCGAGGAGCCATGGGATCATCAGGTTCCCGTCGGGGGGCAGGACCACCTGTAAGCGGCAGCCGATCTTGCGGGCGAAGGCCTTGGCGAGGTCGAACTCGAAGCCTCGCTCACCGCCCCGGTAGAGGAAGTACGAGGCGGCGTTGTTCCGGGTGAGAACGCGCAGGACCTTCCGCTGCTGAATCGCCGCGAGGTCTCCGTAGACACGGTCGTGAAGCTCCGCTGTCAGGGCATCCTCGCGCAGGAATTGGTCGACGGCCGCCTTGAGTTCGGGCATGTCCTTCGGCAGGGCCCACGCGATGGGTCTTGGCTCGCTGAGCGGAAGCGCGGCCCGGACATCATCCCGGTAGGCCATCACCGCCTTCAGCAGGTCCTCGTCCGCCACCGTGGCATCGAAGTCCCGCATGGCCACGCCGTAGATCAGTTCCTCGGTGTCGCTACTCTCCGGCGCGATGACGATCTCGAAGGGGATCTCCTGCTGAAGGCGCGTGACCGTCACGAAGAAGGACGAAGATTTCCGGACCGCGATGCGATGGCCGGCTAGGTCCGAGACGGAGGAGAAAGGAGGGACATCTCTGCGGGTGACGAGCATCTCCCGCACGTGATCCACGGGCGTTGAGAAGGCGACTCGCTCCTTTCGTTCGGGGGTTTCGGTCAGCCGGGCGATGACGAGGTCTGCGGATCCGTTCTCGAGGGACGCGAAGAGCTGTTCCCTGTCACCGACGTAGGTGACGACGGGGGAGAGACCGAGGCTGTGGGCCAAGCTGCGCGCCAGTTCCAGTTCGTGATCGCTGGTGAAACCGCTTCGGGTGAGCATCGTGAATTGACGGCTCGGAAGGAGAATGCGCAGTTGGCCTCGGAGCCTGATCTGCTCGAGATCCCCGGCATCCTCGGCATTGTCAGGCTCGGGGAGACGCTCTTCCGGTCCCGATCCTGCGGGACCACAGCTTGCGAGGAGTGTCAGGATCAGCAGGCCCAGGAGGAGCACCGGGATCGACAGGGCCCGGGAGGCGATGCGCAGGGGCCGTGGGCCTGACGATCGAGAAGGCATGGCGGCAGCGTAGCCGTTTCCCCAGGCTGTGACTAGCGCCCGTCCCTTATTTTCGTCCAATATTCGTCTTCGGCGGGTAAACTGAGGCCGCAGACTCTCCCGCACCGCGAAGGCAACTGGCAGTATCGAAGGGGATTTACACAACTTGAGGCGAATGCGGTTGACAGCCGGGTTATACAATTCCAAGATTCCTTTTCGCGAAGACGAGTAGCGCATACTCCCGGTAGAGGGAGGCCGCAAGGGAGAGAGCTGATGAGGCGTTCGTTTACGAATGTGGGATGTCTGGCCGTCATGGTGGTCCTTCTGGCCGCGGCGACTCTGGTTGCCACGGGCTGTGCGTCTACGGGGAAGGTGTCCAAGGATTTCCCCGAGACCGTCGAAATGGTGGTGCAGACGGCTCCTTCCGAGCCGGACCACATCGACTACATCGACGTGAATCCTTGGCAGATCGAGCCGGGTGGATCCGCAACGGTCTCTCTCAAGGCGACCGAGGGCCGCAAGGCCATGGCCTATCTCAAGGGCATGGATGGGAAGGCGGCGGGTGTCGTGGTTCCCGTGGAGTTGACTCCCGGTGCCGACGGCCTCTACACCGGCACCATCACGGCCGGCAAGAACCTTCCCCCGGGCAAGTACCGCCTTGAGGCCGTGATCGAGGGGGGACCGACGGGACAGCCGACCAAGCTCGTGTCTTCCCGTGCCCTGACGCTCCTGGCTCCGCCGCCGCCGGTCGACCCCTGTATGGTCGCGGCGACCGGATTCAAGGTCCCGACGATTCACTTCGCTTTTGACAAGTACGATCTGGACGAGGCGTCGACCGCCTATCTGCTCGAGGTGGCTGCCAAGCTCCGTGAACTCGGCCCGCGGGTCAAGACCTTCACCGTCCACGGCTACTGCGACGAGCGGGGCACGACCGAGTACAACCTGGCCCTCGGCTCCCGCCGTGCGATCGCGATCCGCGAGTTCCTCGGCTCCCAGGCAGGGCTCAGCGGCCTGAACGCGGAGACCATTTCCCATGGTGAGGAAGATCCTATCGTCCCGAACGCTAAGACCGAAGAGGAGCACGCGATGAACCGCCGCGCTGTCTTCGAGATGAGCTGTCGTCCGCGCTAACCCGCGGAGACGATGAACGACCCTTGGGGGCGAGGCTTCGGCTTCGCCCCTTTCATTCTTCGCTCCACCGTGGGAGCGGACCACAGAAAAGCCCCGCACGGAGGCGGGGCGTTTCTGCGCAGCGCAGCCAGCAAGGGGCCTGCTCTCGAGCGGCCCCCGATCTGGGTCCGGACTCAGGCTGTAAAGAAGCTCACGCGGTACACGCCATCGGCGTCGCGGGTCACCAGGACCAGGTTTTCACGCAGGTCCCGCTTGTGACTCATGTGGAGGCGCATCGTCAGCTGCTCATCGACGGGCCGACGGGGGAGCTTGTAGAGGGAGGAGAGATAGCGTACGGACTGGGCCTTCTCGCTGTCTCCGCCCCGCAGGATTCGCATCTCCAGGCGATAGATTTGGTCAGCCTTCAGGGCCTTGGCGAAGTTGATCTGGTTGTTGACGACTTGGCTCGTCGACCAGGTCGTCTCCATTACGACCGGGGCACCCGGCACCGTGCGCTCACCCCACTGGGTCTGTGGGCGGAGCACGAGTTGGAGGACATCGCCGTCCCTCAGGCTGGCCGTGAGCTCCTTGGACAAGTCGAGGTTCAGTTTGAGGTCAAAGGCCTCCTCGGCGATCGCAGGAGCGGTGAAGACGACCAGCGCGAGAGCCAGCAGGGCCAGGAAGCGGTGGGTTGACTTGAGCATCTTATTCATTCTCCAGCCTTCCCGAACGGGGAGCGGGCAAGGCAATGTGTCGTGCTGACAAGATCATGCTGAATATTCGTCCTCGGATTTACGGTGAATCGTCAGGATAGGGAAGCGAAAAAACTCCACGAACACTCCATTATGGACCAATCGATGGCGAGAGTTAAGCACCTGTCGAGCAGAGTAGGGTTGGTCCGGGCTCGTCCGGACAGTCGCGTACAGGCTTTGTCGGCAGGAAGCACTTGCCTCTTATCGGTCCGAAACCGAAGTTCTCCCCGAGAGGATCTCGCGGCCCGCTTGCCCGGCGGGTGCTGGTGAGGGTCCTGTGTGAGGGGAGATGTCCGTCACAGCCAAGATTGACTCATCACCACGCCTTCGAGATGGAATCCTGGTTCGGCCCGATGCGGAGACCGGAAAGGGGCGAGTTGTCGGCGATCCCCACAGGCGCAGGTACTTTCGTTTCGACGAGCTGGAAGGGTTCATCATCGAATGCCTCGATGGCGAACGTACGGCGGTCGACATCCAGATCGAAGCCGCAATCCAGCTGGGTGTGGAACTCAGCCTCGACGAGATTCAGGAGTTCATCGACGACCTGCGCGACAGGGAATTGGTTGAGGACGGCGGGCTCTGTCTGCCCGCTCTCGAGCCGGCGTTGGGCCAGCAGGTCTACGCGGCGCTCGAGCAGGGGGGATTCCAGTTCCGCGACGCGGATGCGCCCCTGCCTCCCGGGATTGTTCCCAGCCGCCGGAGCCCCGCGGAGGCCCGGCTCTTCGACCAGGCGGTGGCCCTCATGCGCGAGGGGCGCTTCTCGGCGGCTCTGCGTTGCTTCGAGGAGATACTCTCGGCCAATCCGGGCAACCAGCGCGCCGCAGCGATTCGCGCGGTCCTGGTGCAGGCCGGTTCGGTGCGCTCCGAATCGAAGCGGAACGAAAGCGCCAAGGGGAATAGCAACCCCCTATACCTGCGCATCCCCTTCTTCAACCCCGATCGTGTGTTCACGAAGCTCGAGCCTGCGTTCCGCTTCGTCTGGACCCGTGCCTTTGCCGTCGCGTATCTCGCGCTGGTGACCCTCGCAGCCGGCATCGCTCTCACCCATCGAACGGAGATCCTGGCCCACCTCCCGGACCTGTCCGCGGCCGGTTGGGCCGGCGGCCTCCTCGTCGCGGCGGTCTTCCTCACGGCGATGCACGAGATGGCGCACGGACTGACCTGCAAGCACTTCGGCGGCAAGGTCCCGGAGACCGGCTTCCTGTTGCTCCTCTTCTTCATGCCTGCGCTCTACGTGGATGTTTCGGATGCGTGGCTCTTTCCTCGTCGTTCCCAGCGGGGCCTGGTGTCCGCGGCAGGACCGCTCTTTGACCTGGCCGCCGCCTGCTGCGCCCTGATCCTGTGGTGGATCGTTCCGCCAGGACCCTTCCATGTGGCCTGCGCGCTCTCCATGACGGCTTCGCTGGCGAGCGTTGCGATGAACCTCAACCCGCTGATGCGGCTCGATGGCTACTACATCATGTCGGATCTCTCCGGAGTGCCGAACCTGCGCTCGGTGGCCATCTCCTCACTGGGCAGGCTGCTGCCTGGCAAGGGCCGGGAGAGTGGAGTAAGCCTCACGCCCCGGGCCCGCATCTTCGTCGGGATCTACGGCGTGCTCTCCACCGTGTACATCCTCGGCGTGCTGATGGTTCTTTTCCGGCTGGTCCTGGGTCTGTCGACCAATATGGCCGGACTGTGGGGCCCGGTCATCCTGGTGGGCATCCTCGGCTATCTAGCGAGGAAGCCCCTGCGCCTGCTTTTCGTCGTGCTGAAGAGAAAGCTCGCGGCGATCAGCCTTCGGGGCGGGATGACCCTGGCAGCGAGCACCCTGGCGTTGGTGGCGATTCTCCTGATTCCCTGGAACCTCAAGATAGCGGGGCCCGTCAGCGTCACCTCTCGCAACCGGGTCGCGGTGAGACCTGAAGTCGCGGGGAATCTCTCGGAGATCCTGGTCAGGGAAGGCGACGCGGTCGACGCCGGCCAGGTCGTCGCGCGTTTCAACCGCAGCGAGCTGCTGTCTCAGCTCGCGATGACGCGCTCGGACATCGCACGGGGCCGCGCCGAGCTGGAACTTCTCCTGAAAGGTCCCGAGCGCGAGCATATTCGCCAGGCGAAGGAGAAGGTGCGTTCTGCAGACGTGGAGGCGTCTCACCTGCGCGCTCGCTTCGAGCGCCTGTCGCGCTTGCGCAACGAGGGGCTGGTGGCGACGGATCTCTACGAGCAGGTGGGCAAGGAGCTCGCCATTGGCGAGGGCAGCCTGCGTGCCGCAAAGGACCAGGAACGGCTGCTCGAGAAGGGCGCTCGGCCAGAGCGCATCTCCGCGGCAAGAGCCGATGTGGCGCGGCTCGAGACAAAGGCAGCTGACGTCCTCCGTCGTCTCGCAGCCTGCGAGCTGAGGGCGCCGATTCGCGGCATCGTCGTGACACCGAATCTCGCCGAGCACAATGGGGAGCGTATTCCCTCGGGTGCGGCGCTGATGGAGATCGCCAATACGGACGAACTGGTGACCGAGGTCAGTGTTGTGGAAGCCGAGATCGGAGATGTCGCGCGGGAGCAGCAGGTGAGCATTCGCTTCGCGGCCTACCCCGATCGCAGTTTCGAAGGCAAGGTCCTCGAGATCGCCCCCATGGCTGAGGAAGACCGGCTTGGGCGCGCAACCTTCCGGGTCAAGTGCTCCATTGCGGACAGTGAGGGTGTTCTTCGACCGGGAATGACGGGTGCCGCGAAGATCGAGTGCGGGACTCAGTCGATCGGCAGGCTTGTTCTGCGGCGGGTTCTGCGCCTGATTGATCCTGCTCTCTTGTAAGGATCGCGTCGTTTTCTTCTCCTGCCTGCGACCCGCACGCGCCCGATTGTTCACTTTCCTTACACTCAGATCCAATAACGTTGCCAGCGGAACGACGGGGTATCCCGTCGTTCTTACGCTTTTGTTGTCACTGGGCGATATGACTCAAATCGAACAAACTCGTGAACTGACGGACGTCAATCGCCGGGTTTTCCCGCCCGACTCAAGTTGGCCCGGAGCTTGCTTTTGGGGGGGCGGGTCCTGGGTCGCGTACGGCGGCTCCGGTCTCGCCAGAAAACGGATCTTGGGGATCCCCTTGACGAGGCGCCACAGAGCGCGCCTGAGGAGAACGGGTATGAGTCGCAAACTTAAGGTGCAGGAACTGGAGAGCAGGATTGCCCCGAGTATTGGTCTGCTGGGTTTCCTTCAGGGTTTGGCAGAGGCCGACTCGAGCTTCGGCGAAATCTTCAACACGGTCGTGGATGGCGATGGCAACGTTGACACCGGCATGGCTGCCGACGTCGTCAACAACTCCGACCTGGGCGCCACCGTTGCTCCGGTGACCTCTTCGTTCAACCTCAGCAACATCGTGATCCAGGAGTCCACTGCTTCGGCCATCCTGGCCGCGCTTGGCCACTAGTTGCTGACACGCACTTCCTGGGGTGACGAGGTGGGGAGCCGGACCACGATCCGGACACGTCGAAGCCCTAGAGGGAAAACGGAGGCCTGTGCGGCCTCCGTTTTCTTTTTGCGCTTCCTGTCGCTCATGTCGCGACTCGCAGGGACGGACACGCTCCCTTCTCCCTCGGCCAGCGCGCATGGGGGCGCGACAAGCGCCTGGAGTGAGTGAAGGTCGAGTGTGCGTCTCGTGTGAGCCTCACGTCGTTGGGTTTGGCGCGAGCGAAGGTGTGCTCACACCGAGGAGGATCTCGGCGCTCTCCGCCTTGTCGACGTCCCGTGCGAAGTCCCGGAAGCTCTTGTACTGATCGGTTTCCACTCGAATCGGGGGCAGGCGCATCGTGCGCTCGATGATCAGAGCGCCGTTCTGCGAGACACTCTCGAGGCGATAGGCGCCGAAGGGGCCCTCTGTCAGGAAGCCCTCCGGCAGACTGCGCAGCTCGAGGCCCTCGGGGAGGCGGATGAGGGTTCGATCCTGCCGGAAGGCCTGCAGATCCAGTAGCAGGGGCTGCCGCCTGATGGGAATCGAGCCGTATTCCTGCAGCAGGCCCAGGGGTTGCTGACTCATGGGGATGGCGAAGCCCGAAGGTGTTCGGCGTGCCAGCTTGCCGCCCTCCACGGCCAGCTTGATGGCGAGGTCATCTTCTGGGTTCTCTCGTCCCGTGATCTCTGATGCGAGGACCCGCGAGCCCGGGAAGACCTCTCCCGCCAAGGTCTGATAGACGAGGGGTAAGCGATCCTGGGGCAGTTCACGGAAGACGCGCCGCATGACCGAGGCGAAGGCGCCTCTCAGGGTCAGGAGCAATGTGCCGTGCACGGTTCCGTCGGCATCGAGCGCGACGTCCGCGTATTGCTCCTGGAGGATCGGCGTCTCCCGTTTCGGAATCTCGATGATCTGGGCCGGCTCGTCCGTCGACAGGGGGATCAGCAGGCCGTCCGAGCCCCCGATCCGCGATGGAATCGTGTCGAAGGGGTGGTCGGCCTCGGTGTAGTCGAGGTAGGCCAAGCCGACTGGGGTCACGATTCGCAGCATGACGTAGGGAAAGGTGGCTGTTGTCGGGCAGTCGAGACTCGTTCCGCGCAGTTCGACCGGCCGGGTGAAGATGAGATCTGGCTCGAGCCCCAGTTCCTCGGCCAGCGCGAGCGCCACGCCGATCCTGTTTCCTTCGCCGGCCGAGGCCGAAACGCTGGCAGGCAGGTTGAGCGACAACGCGGTCTGCCCCGGCTGGATCTTCTCGTTGACCAGGGCGTGCATCGCCCGTGCGAGGGCGCCCTTGTCGTCCGACGCCGCGCGGTTGCGGATCTCTTCCAGGAGCTCCGGTAAGGGCGCATCCGGCCGTTGCTTGCCGACGAGTGCGCCGCGGAACAGATCCCCGATATCCTGCCAGCTCAGGCCGAGGCCCAGCCGGATATGAGGCGTGATCTCCAGGCGGTCGGGGACGTGTGGCTCGATGTACATGCGGGGCATCTGGTGTGCGGTCCACGAGCGAACGCGCCACCCGCCCTCCGTCGTATCCGTGGTCTCGAGCCCTTCCTGGTTGCCGCAGACCTCGACCGGGAGATCCTGTGGGTGAACCAGCGCGAAGCGGCTCAGTATGTAGTCGCGGTCATCCCCCTGGAAGAGGAAGATCGTGCGGTTATCCAGGGCGCCTTCGAAAGCCTGGAGTGGCCTGGTGTAGCGTCGCGTGACGTATTCGATGGCGTCGCCCACCTCGAGTCCCGGCAGGCTCACGGGGCGGCGCGTTCCTGCGTTGACATCCACGACGCGCCGATCACGCTTGTGGATTCGGATCGCGTCGATGATGGATCCCGGAAGGATGACCAGCTCACCCTCGTGTTCGACTCCGGCGCGGGTGTAGACCGCATGAACGCCTTGGTAGAGTTCGGACTGGCCGCCCTTCCTGTCAACGAGGGTGGCCGCGATATCCGCGAGGAGGGCGGAGTCGGTCCCGGGGCGGGGATGATCCTCGTCCAGCACCCGGCGGGCATCGCTAAGCCAGCGCGAGAGCAGATCCACCTCCTGTCCGCGGCGGTTGAGCACCTTGCGGAGGACGAAGCGGTCGGGAGCGAGTTCGAGACTCTTCTCGAGGGCCTTGTTCGCCTCGGTGTCCCGCCCGAGCAGTGCCAGGATCCCCGCCCGGTCGTGCAGAACCCAGCTTTCTTCCGGGAAGAGCTCGGCCGCCTGGTCGAGCACGCGCAATGCCTCTTCGAGGCGGCCGGAATCCGTCAGCACGCGGGACTTGCCCAGCCAGGCGTAGGCATTTGTCTCCCGCAGAGCGAGCATCGCATCCCAGGCCGCGAGGGCCTCGTCTGTCCTGCCTTCCGCGCTCAGTAGATCGGCCCATCCCTGCTGCTGGGGATAGCGCCTGGTCTGCTGGGCGAGGAGGCTTTCGAGGCGTGCGCTGCCGTCGGTCGAGCGGTAGAAATCGATGGCGGTGCCGAGGATATCGCTTCGCCCCGGGGACGCGGCAAGAGATTCTTCGATCAGGGTGCGGGCTTCGACCTCCCAACCTCTTCGGGCGGCGATCCTGTGCAGGAGAAGCAACGCATCGCTGTTTCCCGGATCCCGGTCCAGCGCAGCCTGGGCCCTCCGCCTGGCCTCGTCCTGCTGACCCGCTGCCAGGCTCATCTCCGCGAGCAGCAGCTGCGCCCGGTTCAGTTCGGGATCCGCTGCGACGCTCTGTTCGAGGAGGCTGCGCGCGAGGGCGAGGTCCGCCTCTGGTGCGGCTCCGGTCTCCGCCTTGAAGTAGAACTCGCCCAGGGCCACCGCGAAGATCGCTGCGTCGGGATAGGCGGAGTTGGCTCGGCGAAGGAGCGTCCCGAGGTCGCGGTCCCGTCCGCGTGCCTTGAGCCACCAGCTTCCGGCGAGGATCTCGACCGGATCGCGCCCAGCACTGCGGATCGCAGACTCGTCGAGAGCTTCGGCGCTCCGTTGCGCCGTCGCATGACCTTCGGGAGAGCCTTCCGGTGTTAGGGCCCGGACCCTTTCACTGCGCGTCCCCCCATCCGGAGCGCTAAGGGTGACGGAGACCGGGGCGATCTGCCCCGCGCCCACGCTCTTGATCATCAAACGGTGCCGGCCCGGCCCAAGTTCGATGGTTGCGGCCAGTGCAAGCGGTGGCCGCTGCCGGTAGCGGTCCGCGCTGAGCACGGGCTGACCATCGAGGAAGACGCGGAACGAGGAGCTCGAAGCGGCCCGCAGGCGCAGCGGGACGAGACCCTCGACGAGAAGGTCGGTCACCGCGTAGACCGCGCCGTTGGCGATGAGGGAGGAGGGAAAGATGATCCGGCCATCAGCGAAACGTGTGTCGATGCGCAAGGCCCGGCGTCTTCCGGGACGAAGCTCGTCATCCGCCGGCTCGAGGTCTCCCGTCTCCGGAGCGAAGACGCGATCCATCGCGAGCGGGGCGATCTGGCCGTACGGACCGAGGAGAGTCCATGAGTCGAGCCTGCCGGCCTGTTTCAGGCACTCGAGGCTCTCCGCAGCCTTCTCCTGTCGCGAGAGAACGTCCGCCAGGGCCAGCACAGAGAGCGAGCGAAGTTCGGCGCTGGCCGCCGGGTGTTCCCCGGCGACGACACGGGACAGCAGCTCCTGTGCCCTCGCGCCCCCATCGGAGCTTCTCGCGGAGAGGTAGAGCACTCTCGCGACGGCCCCCGCGGCAAGAGGGTCCTTGGCGGGACTCTGCAGCGCACGAAGCAGGACGATCAGGGCGCCATCATAGTCGCCGCGGACTTCCCTCAGTGCGGCCAGGGGGATGGCACAGCGATAGTCTTCCGGATTGGTTGCCAGGCATGCGGCGAAGTGGTCTTCTGCCGCGGCGTTCCGGCCCTCGAGGGCGTCGGTCATTCCCGGTGTTGCCCGCTGCAGGGCGCTCGCGGGGTTCATGGTCAGCAGGCAGGCCGCAAGGACGGGCACCACAAGAAAACGAGGCGTCGGCATGATCACTCCCATCCCAGGACGAGGCGTTGCGCCAGGGCCTGACGCGTCTTGCGGTCGAAATCCGCGAAGCTGCCGAGATCGGCGACCGGGACCTCGCCTCCGCGGAAGACAACACTCACATCGATCGTGACCGCACGCCTACCCTTGTGTGTGGCGACTTCGATCCGGCCCCAGGGAGACTCGACGACGGTCGCTTCGGGGAGCTCTTTCAGTTGTGCACCCTCTTCGAGGGGGAAGATGGTCTTGCTTCGCCAGGAGAAGGGAGAGGGTAGCCAGAGGGGGACCTCGCGCCCGGCGGGAGGCGCCTCGAAAGGAAGCGGAGGAAGAATCAGCGCCAGTTGGGAGGAGACTCCGGATTCCGTGCGCCGGGCAAAGCGATCTGCGCTGCCCTGGTAGGTGTAGCGCACGGGATCATCCTCGAGGTCCACAGCGCTGAAATTCGCGCTGTCGATGACGAGATCGACGATGGACTTTCTCAACCGGTGGACCAGCGCGCTCGTGGGGCGGTCCTCCAGCCGGAAATACGCCCTCTCTCGGGCCGCATAGTCGCCACGAGCGTCGACCTGCACCTTGAAGCGCGCGCCGCCAAATCGGTCCAGGCGGAGCTCCGCGTCGAAGTGAAGCGTGTCGTCCTCCGGCGCCGCGGCCGGGGTGCGCTCCAGCCACCCGCCTCCTTCCCCCTTTCCATCGACGATGAGGATCATCGCGTCGCGATCCGGGGCCGGGAGTTCGCTTGCGGCGTGATGCAGTACGGTACAGTCCAGGAAGAGGTCCTCCGAGGGGACGTAGGCGATCGCGTGGTCGAAGGCGGCAAAGACGGGAATCGTCGTGTCGATCGTACCCCGGCCATGGGAGCGCAAGAGCGTGGTTTTCGCGTCGATCCCGGCCTCGGCGAGCATGGCGACGAGGAGCGCCGCCTTGTCCTTGCAGTCTCCGTGCCTGCGTTCCAGGACGGAGCCGACAGCATAGGGCTTGATCGCGTTGATTCCGAACTCCAACGCCACGTAGCGCGTGTTCTCGATGACCCAGGCATAGAGCGCTTCGATCGTCTGTCTCCGGGAATGCACTCCCGCGGTGAGCTCACGCACGAGTTCCTTGAGGTTCGTGGTCGGGTAGAGCTGTCCCTTGATGAGACGCGAGTAGACACGCCCGAGTTGATTCCAGTCGTTCATCGTGCCCAGCACGACGTAGGGCAGGCGCCTCGATACCGGTGGCGACGAGGGGGCGTCCTCATAGGCCGGAAGCCTCGGGATCTCGATCAGGGTCAGCTCCTGCTGCTCTTCTCCTGCCTTCCAGGGCTTCGTGCTCAACGTCGCCTCGACGGGGAAATTGACCAGTTTGTGGCGCACGGGGAGGGACTTGGGTGCGATGAGAGCGATGCGGGACTGGAGAACGGGCGCGGTGTGTCCCGAGACGAGCACGTCGCCGAAGTACCCGTCACCGATCGGGTTTGCCGACCCGAGGCTGGAGACGCGGAACTGTACGTCAAGCAGATCTCCTTCCATCAGGCGCGGGAAGGTGACCTGGACGATGCGGGTGTCGTACCACATCCTCAGGCGGGTGTCCGGGAGCAGCGAATGCTCATGCCGCGCGGCCATGATGACCGTGCCATCCTTGCGCAGCAGGCGTGCCTTGATGACGACGCCTCGTTCAAGGCGTGGGGAGTAGCTAACCGAGAAGCTGCGTGCGAATGCTGCTTGTTCGGGATGCCGCACGCTCATGACGATTTGCTGGAACTTCGTCGCGAGTCCGTTCTCCCGCAGCCGGATCGCATCCGTACGGGATACGACGAGCGCCGGGGGATCGCCTTCGATCTGGTCTTCCTCTTGTTCCAGGATCTGGCGTGCCTGATCGATGTTGATGGCCCACTCGGCACCGAAGGACTCGCCGCTGCCGGTGAGCGAGGCGAGACGTTCATCGAGGTCGGTGGCCTCCACGCCTTCGCGTGCGGCAGCCTTCCAGCTCTTGGCTGCCTGTGATTCCTCGCCGGCGGCCAGCAGGGTCTCGCCCTCCAACACGCGCAGCAGGGGGTCGTCGGGAGAGAGAGCGCGCGCGGCGGCGATCTGGGCGAGGGCGGCTTCGATCTCGGAGGCGCGCAGGTGACTCTGCGCCAGTTGCAGCCGCCAGCTCAAGAGGAGCGGTTCCCGCTGGATCGCCTCTTCAAGGAGCTCGACGCGGCGTTCTTTTTGCCCCCTCATGGCGAGGAGCTTCAGCAGGTTGCTGCGAAGCCCGGAGTTGCCTTGGTCGATGGCGAGGGCCTGTTCATAGACAGGGGCCGCGCTCTCCAGCATCCCCTCCCGGGCGTAGAGCGAGGCCAGCCGCGAGAGCAGGGCGCCCTGGTGCGGGAAGTCCTTCGTGATCTGCTTGAGTGCGGCAATGGCCCCCATCGTGAACCCTGGCGTGTTCCGTGAGATCTGCTCCCAGCCCTCGAGATAGGGGTCCCGCTCCCCGCACTGCGTTCGTCCGCGCTGGACGTACTCGAGAGCCGCATCCTGCTGGTCGTAGCGTTGGTGATAGCGGGCCAGAGCGCGCAGGACTGCGGGATGTCCCGGCGTGAAGGCGAGCAGCTTCTCGAAACTCTTGTGTTCGAGAGCGGCGTCACTCTCGATCAGCGCACGGGCCCAGAGGATCTCCCGGTTGAGG